>JAAEPA010000057.1 GCA_024222475.1 Gammaproteobacteria bacterium
AGAAAGTGGAATTTGCCGAGACTACATGGCTCAAAAGGTGTCCCATGGCGCCATCGAGGACCATTTCACTGTCTTTGATACCCCTCGACTTTGGGGGAAAGGGCGTTTATGTTTCTTATACTCCCCCCGGTTTTTTTGCTCCCCTTTATTGCCTATGATCTTCTACGCAACCAGCTTGAACACCAATTCCAGCAGCTCGTCGAGCAGGGCCTTGATATCGTCAAACTGAGATAATGCTCGTTGCGTATTACCTTGCTGTTTGTACGCTATCAGCGTTTCAGCTCGTCTATGCATGCTCTCGTGTAGTGCCACGATTTGTGGCGTGGCTGGATGGTTTTTATGAAGCACTTTTCCGCTCTGTTCCAGCCATTCGCCTAACCGGCATTGAAGGCTATCCATGACCGGTCGTCCGGCCTGTTCGTCGCGGAGATAGCGGCCCAGGTCGGCCAACCAGGCCCGATGCTCCACGGCGGCGAACAAGACAGCTTGATCGTTGGGGCTGAGTGGGAGGCAATTCAGCCAAGACTCATCCGGGCGCCAGCTGCTCAGCCAATCGTTGATATCTTCAGGCGGCATTGGCCTGGCTATGGCATAGCCTTGACCCAGCTCACAGCCGATCTGCAACAGCATCTTTCCATGGGCCAAGGTCTCTACACCTTCGGCAATTGCCTGTCGGCCGAAGGCGTTGGCCAGACCTAGTACACCTTCCAGAATTGCCAGATCATCCGGATCGTCCAACATGTCGCTGACAAAACTCTGGTCGATTTTCAGTAGTTTGGCCGGCAGCCTCTTTAGGTAGGTGAGTGAGGAGTAGCCGGTGCCGAAATCATCGAGCGCAAAATCGACATCGATCTTCTGACACGCGCGGATGACATCGGAGACCTGGGCGATGCTCCGCAAGACACTAGTCTCCAGCATTTCCAATTCCAGATGATCGGGAAGGGCGTCAGGATGGCGGGAAAGTTTCTCACGCAGGCGCTCGACAAAGTCATGCTGCTGCAGGTGCTGAGCGTTGATGTTGACACTGACGGGCAGTGTTAATCCGCCCTGTTGCCAGGTGTCGATTTGGGTCAGGGCGGTTTCCAGCACCCAATCGCCGATTTCGATGGCAAGCTGGTGATCTTCGATCATCGGCAGGAACTTGCCCGGTAGCAGCAAGCCAAGGTCGGGGTGCTGCCAGCGGATCAATGCCTCTACGCCTTTCACCTCACCGGTGCGCATATTGACCTTTGGTTGGTAGTACAGGACAAATTCTTGCTTGTGCAGGGCTTCGCGGATGCGTTTCAGGCTTTCGTGGTGCCCGCGTACGGAGCGGTCATGCTCCATGTCGAACAGGTGGTAGCGGTTCTTACCGGCCTGCTTGGCCTGATACATGGCCTGGTCCGCCTGGCGCAGCAACTGGTCGGCATCGACCTCGTCGGCCTGCGGGAAGAAGGTGACTCCAAGACTCGCCGAAACGCGCAGTTCGATGTCGGCGATCCGTGCCGACTCAGCGGCTGCGTCGAGAAGTCGACCCAGCGCATCGGTACAATCTTCGTGATCAGACAGGTCGAGCAACACGACCACGAACTCGTCGCCACCCAGCCGCGCTACACTGTCACCTTCACGCAGAGTGTTCTGTAGTCGTCCGGCGAGCTGGACCAGAAGCCGGTCGCCGACATCGTGGCCGTGGTTGTCATTGATAGCTTTGAAACCATCTAAGTCGAGGTAGACGACCGCGAGTAGGTCGCTATGGCGTTGTGTCTGAACCATGGCCTGGTGCAAGCGATCGGCAAGTAGCACGCGGTTGGGCAGCCCGGTCAAGACATCGTAGTGGGCAATATGTTCGAGTTGTTTCTGATGTTCCTTGAGTGCGGTGATGTCGGAGAATAAGGAGACGTATCGCTGGGCCTTGCCTTGTTGATCCTGAATCGAGCTAATCGTTAGCATTACGGCATAGACATCGCCGTTCTTGCGCCGGTTCCATATTTCGCCGGTCCAATGACCTTGTCTTTTCAGCACTCGCCACATGTCGGAGTAAAACGCGTCGTTGTGACGATCCGACTTCAATACGCTCTGGTTTTTACCCAGGACCTCATCGCGACGGTAGCCGGTGATCTGGGTGAAGGCGCGGTTGACGTCGAGAATATCGCCGTCGCTATCGGTGATCGTGATGCCTTCGTTGGCATGTTCAAAAACGCTTGCGGCCTGCCTCAGAGATTCTTCCGCTTGCTTGCGCTCAGTGATGTCCGTGCCGGCACTCAAGGTGCCGACAATATTGCCCTCCACGTCACGGTAATAGGTGTTATGCCAGGCGATCAATCGAGTGCCACCTGTGCGGGTCTGGATCGAATTTTCAAAATATTTCATGCCGGCGTGGTCGCCCGAGAAGATTTTCTGGAATGCCGGATAGACCTGCTGCATGCCTTCCGGCTGAATCAGACAGAACTGAAACCAGAACTTGCCGATTAGCTCGTCTTCTTGCGCATAGCCGAGGATCTCACAGCCCTTGCGGTTGATCATGGTGATGTGACCTTCGGTGTCTAGGGAGACGATGACCGTATCCACCGTGTCCAGGTAGCTTTGGCTGCGATCTCGTTCGGCAATGAGCTGTTGCCGCAGTGCCTGGTCTTCGGTGACGTCATGCGCGATCCCCAATACGCCGATCAGGCCGCCTTGTTCATCGAACATGGGGGTCTTGGTGGTTTCCACCAGTTCACGATGTCTGTCGTCGGCGAAGGTGATCCACTCCTCGTTTACCGATGGGCCGCCTGTCTCTATCGCACGTTGATCGTGGATGCGGAATGAATCCGCCATTTCGCGATCTACGAAGTCGTGATCGGTCTTACCGAGAATCTCCGCTTCGCTGGCGCCGAAAAAGAGCTCGAATCTGGGGTTACAGGCGAGATAGGTGCCGTTTGGATCTTTCAACCACACAAGATCTGGTAGCGTCTGGATGAGGGTTTTAAGGAAGCTACGTTGCTCGATCAGTTGCTTTTCCGAGAGCGCCAAGCGTTCGTGCGCGATGCCGCCCTGAATGGCCGTCCCCAAGGCGTTCAGAACCGGTCGCAGTCCGTTTAACATACGCGAGGAAAAGATCTCCAGTTGTGCGGTCTGCATCAACAAGACGCCCTCTTGTGCGAATGGATAGAGGGCAAAGGCATGATTCACCCCGCCAAAACTGTTGCTAAGTTCAAGGTGGAATGGGGCTCCCGGAGGGATCACGCAAGGTGTACCGCCTTGCGACAGCTGCAACAATCGACTGGCAATTGGCACGGCGCAGTCACTGGCTCCCAGATCGGGCAAGGCGGCCAATGGCTGGAGCATCGTCGTGCGGCCGTATCGCCACCAGATCACGGCGCCAGTCAGGTTATGCCGGGGTACGAGAATTTTCAGGAAGTCACGACAAGTATCGACCGGGTCCAGCTTTTGTCCGATTGACAAAGCCAGTTCGTATAAGCGAAGTAGATCCTCGGTGACATTTTCCGCGATACCTTTGCTACCCATCGGTGACATTTACCTCAATGTTGACCATGGGTCACCGCGATAACAAATGTCTTGTTGTAAAACTCGAGACTGGAGCGGCCGGTGCCACAGATTTCACCCAAGGCCAGTACACCCTGCGCGGGTATGTCGGTGAAATGCTTTAATGCCTCGTCGACCAGCCTCAGCTCAGTCGCTAACTCATCGCCAAGCATCAAGGCGCGTGAATAGCAATCGGAGATAAAACAGGCGGTGACATCCGTTGATCCGCCGCATTCGATGACCGCATGGCGCGCCGCACTCAAAAGCGAGTCTTTGTCGCCCTGGGATATATAGATCGCGGAATTTTCGGGTACGTCCGATAAGGAGACGATCTCATCCGCTTCATTGATCTCCATCGGACCACGAACCACATCTTCAGCCGCTTGCTTGCCGATACTCAGAGGGAAGGTGGTGTTTAGGTCGGGAAATATCGGGCTGTTTTTCAACTCCGGTGCGAGCAGCCCTATTTGGGTACGATAAAAAGTGCCGGCAGGCTCCCAATTAAGTTCCTGTATCACGTTGCCTTTGGTACGCGTTGCGATGAAGGGGCCGGCTACACGCCTCCAACCGTGTTTTACATTTACCGTTGAATGCCCAGGTATCAGTATCAGCAGGCCACCGTGTTGGATAAAACCGGATTCGGTATAAATGACGGGGTCAAGGCGCAGGTCGTGGTGGCCTGCGCCGGCGCCGGCATAATTGACTCGGGTGCCGTATAGGTCATATATCTCGGCCAGAAAGTTGGTGATACCCAGCGACTGGCAGTCCACGAACAGTAGGGCACTGTCTGCGCCGTATTGGGGTGAAGTCGGTGGGGGTGTAAGCCAGTCCACGTCATCACGCGTCAAGGATGCGGCGGTAAGTCGGGTCTGGTTGGCAAGGGGAATGGCAATTAGCCCTTCATCTCGACGTTGAGCCCCATCGATCAAACCCGGAAAAATACCGCCACAAAAACGCACACTTCGAGCGCACGCCGCTTGGAACAAGGAGGGCAATTCACTGGTGTGGCGATCTGAAATTAAGAGCAACCAGAGGGTATCCTCAGGTTGTGTAGCAGACAGTTGATCGAGCAGATTATCAGCAGATGTGAATGGTAGGTACATGCCTCTTTTGTGATACCTCTTGATAGGGGGATTTCTAATTATTCTGCGCAATGCGGGATTTAGTGGATCAAGGCATAAACTGCACCCAATAGCTAGCTATTGTTGAGATATGCAACGCGGAGCTGCAGATCCCGGCTACTTGGACCAGCGGGCGTATTTGAACGGAATGTTGCGTTTAGGAGATCTCCGCAGACCGTCCTCATCGAAAAACGGCTATTCAATGGACCACAATTGTGCGACCGCGACAGGCTCGCGTATAAGAAGCATAAACGCCCTTTTTCCCAAAGTCGAGGGGTATCAAAGACAGTGAAATAGTCCTCGATGGCGCCATGGAACACCTTTTGAGCCATGTAGTCTCGGCAAATTCCACTTTCTACCGAGG
>JAAEPA010000058.1 GCA_024222475.1 Gammaproteobacteria bacterium
CGGAAGGGACGGAGGGGACGGAAGGGACGCAAGGGACGCAAGGGACGCAAGGGACGCAAGGGACGCAAGGGACGCAAGCACAGGGGCGGGGTCAGGTCTTGCAATCAAGCAGGCAACTTGGGTGTCAAAGGCAACTTGGGTGTCACAAAGGCAACTTGGGTGTCAGGTCTTGCAATCAAGCATTTCAAAATTCACGAGAAGACGATATGTGATTGCAAGATCTAACACCCAAGTCCTAGCGCAGTCTTGATCGGCGGGGCGCATTTAGCTAAACATGATATGACCACACAGTCCACCCAAATCGATTTCCGTAATTTGGCCATCAGCAGTCAAACCGCCGTCGATCTGTTTCCTCACATGCGCACGGTACGCATTGTACGCACGCTGGAAGCGTTCATGCCTGACCATATTCCCGTCATCAGTCCCAGCGCGAAAGCACCTAACGTTTTCCATGACTTTGGTTTTTCAGCCCATGGTTTTCAGCTCTCACCCGTAGTAGGAAAGATCATGTCGCAGCTCATTGTAGACGGTAAGTCGGATTTGCCTATTGAGCCGTTTAGGGTTGATCGTTTTGTGGGTTGAGCTGGGGGTCTGTCTGGGGATAGAGAACTTGCTGTGGAAAAGTTCTTTTGGTTTGATTTTTTGATTAATATTTGTTGAGGGAACTGAACTTCTTCTTGATAAAGTCTAAAAGGCAAGACCCGACCCCGATCGATCCCGAGTGCTCCGGTCCTCGGTCCCCATCATCCCGGTATATGTCTTCCCGCCGGTCTCCCCGCTAGGTCATGTGATACAAAGTACCTGCATATTCCAATCTCAATAGCAGAAAATGTATGAATGTTGGAACTAACCATATGTGCTATTAAGGAGCAGCGCACCATTAGAAATGTTGCGCTGCAGCAATTCTAATGGTATGCTGCTTTAACCAGTTTCAGTAATCCACTATCCAAAGGTATGAACCATGAACAAAGAGCTTCTTTTCGAGAGCCTGCAGCGTTACGTTGCATTGGGCTTTTCCCAATTGAGGGCGAGATTGGAAGTGAATGATGCAGAAGTGTTCCAGACCTACATAGCCAAACAGAATGAGTTCGTCAAGATCGTTGGTGATGAGTTCGTAGGGGATGCGAAGGCGCTGGCCAAGCTGGGCAGTGAGATCAGCGCAAAGGTGCAGGAACTCGGCCAGGGGAATATGAAAGCGGTCACTAAAAAGGGTGCTTAATTATCCAATATAGGTACTATGCCCCAGCGATTCGTGCTCCGGCGGAGCTACATAATCCGAACTCCCATCTTCGGTTAGCCATTTAAGAAAACTCTGTTTGTACTCATCGATTCGTATTGATCGCGTCTTCGAAAACTAGCGAATCCAGCTTGTCATCGCTGAAACGCAACTTGCCGAGTTATTATTGGGCTCAAGTTTGTTAACCAGCTGCCGAGCTGCCCGTCGTCGATATTGGGGAAATAGTAAGGAACCAATGAAATACCTGGAAAGCGAAGTAGGTAAAAGAAATAATCGAGATGTTTAAGTTAACGGTTGGTTTAGTAAGTTTCCTCATTGTGGCCTATGTGCTCCATTTTAAACGGAAGCTGTCAACGAAGATCAATTCGTGGGAGCCGCCGAAGCCCGAAGGGCCGCATTGTCCGGTTCGGCAAACCAGATATCGCCCGGAAAGATCAGCAAACAATTTTTCGTCAACTAAGCAATCGGCCCACAATATCAAGCAGCATATAATGTTTGATCCCGAGTGTTGTAGTTCGAGCCCTCTCAACCAAGAGGCGAGATTGATGACTCTACACACGCTTCGGGAGCAAAACGAGTGCTTCAAGGGCACGGGTGGAATTAGCCAACACAATCGCTCTGAGGGTTTCTTGCCCGCGTTCCTAGATATGCAAACGGGCAGCGTTTATCTTTCCCGTTTCGCCGACGGCAGGATCGCACCAATACACATGCTTGATGGTTTGCCACCAGAGCTTGTCTTGACGCGTACTGCCTCTGGGCGCGTTAGTGCGATCAATAATACAGTCACTGATGGATTCGCTCGCGGTGGTGTTTTCTATACACGAGACGAGGCGGCGAAGATTGTAGGCTCGACGTGCTCACACTTTCACAAAGATGGCTAGATCCAAAGCTGTGAAGATGCAGCTCCTTGCGTGTTGTTTCTCAACTCATTATACGAGGACAGCCCTTTTCCTCACCACCCCCCATATCCGCCGCGAACCGGTCGCCGAAACGATTTTGCAGCTGTTTGAGCGATTGTTGCATGGTTTGGCGTCCACGGTTTTCAAGGTAATGCAGCGGTCCGCCGCGAAATGGAGCGAAACCGGTGCCGAAGATGACCCCGGCATCCACCATATCGGCATCCTCAACCACCCCTTGGCGCAGGCAGGCGATGGCCTCGTTGATCAGCCGCAGGATCAGGCGTTCCTGTAGTTCTTTGCGGTCGTGTGCGAAGGGTTCTTTTTTAGGTTTTATAGGTTTGTGCCGTTCTGGTACCGGTAAAATCCCCGTCCGGCCTTGCGTCCCAGATGACCCTTGTTCACCATATCCTTGAGTCTCACCAAAGATCGAGGGTCGGGGTCAGGTCTATATCTTAGACCCCCCGTATGATATCTTCCACCAATGGCAAGACCACTTCGCATCGAGTTTTCAAACGCACTCTATCACGTCACTTCCAGAGGCGATCGGCGGGAACCTATCTATGAGGATGACGAGGATCGCCAGCGCTTTGTTTCCATATTGACTGAAGTCATCGCGCAGATGAATTGGCTTTGCCATGCGTATTGCCTGATGACCAATCATTATCATCTGATCATTGAGACTCCGGATGGCAATCTCTCCAAGGGGATGCGACAGCTCAATGGGGTATTCACCCAAAGTTCCAACCGTCGGCATCATCGAAGCGGGCATCTTTTCCAGGGGCGGTACAAGGCGATCCTGGTCGATAAGAATAGCTATTTGTTGGAACTGACGCGATATGTGGTGTTAAATCCGGTGCGTGCCGGCCTGGTACTCCAGGCTCAGGACTGGCCCTGGAGTAGTTACCGAGCCATGATGGGTCTTGATGATCTTCTGGAGGGATTGCAGACCGATGCCCTGTTGGCGCTGTTCAGCAAAAACCGTGCGAGCGCCCGAAGGCAGTACGCCCGTTTTGTTGCCGAAGGTATTGATGCGGCAAGTCCTTGGGAGCAGTTGAAGGGGCAGATCTATCTCGGTAATGAGCAGTTTGTAAAACACATGCAGGGCAAAATTAAAAATCAAAGCGTTGATGTCAATATACCCAAGGCCCAGCGCTGCCCTCCTGCACCAACATTAGAACGTATTGCTCAGCGTTATACGGAACGTAATCGGGCGATTATTGAGGCCTATGCCACCGGGCGGTATTCGTACCATGAGATCGGAGCATTTTTTGATCTACATTTCACAACGGTGGGCAAGATTGTTCGACAAGCTAGAAAGTGACTAAGCCTTGAGATCAAAACCAGTCTAAAAGATAGATCTTGTTCTGTTCTTTGCTGTTCCTGTTATTCACACAAAATAACATGGGTATATTATACATGAAAAAAATCCAAGGTCGGTACTGCGTATACATGGTTCGGAATGAGTATGGGGAAACATTGTGGTGGGGGGTGATGGCTAGCCCTCTGAGAAGGCTAGCCAGTTGTCACCACCTTTTAGACGTTACAAC
>JAAEPA010000059.1 GCA_024222475.1 Gammaproteobacteria bacterium
AGCCTCAACCAGCGGCGGCCGTTGACGAAATCGACCGCGAACTGGTAACGGTCATCGCCTACTGGTTCGCCTGGTATGGACTCCATCTTGAGACGGGCCGCTATATCCATGCCGAATGAGATCTCTCTGTCTTACGTATTCCGTCTTGGGGATCGATAAGAATGCGAGTATTATCTTTACATTTGCACCCGTCCAAAGAGAAAATCAGATTGGAAGATTATTTCGGTAGCATTCCTAACGAGTGTACTCACCCCCAAGGCGTGGGCAATCATGATGTACGACGACGAACTAGAAAAAGCATCAAGGATTCACTACAGCTTTTTACCCGATCCGATCTTTAATGAACATATCGATCTCTCAAGCCGGTACCGCCCGATTCAAACCCTAGGCGGCGACTACTGCAGCGCCTTCTGGCTCACGGAAAACCGTCTCGCTATCTGTATGTGCGACGTTGCTGGTCATGGCGTGGCCGCTGCCCTGTATGCAGCGAGGGTTAATACGTTTGTTCTAACCCATGCTCGAAGGGTTTCCCATCCATGCAAGTTAATGACGGACCTTAACCATTTTCTCTGTACTAAACTGGCGGACGTTGGTGTCTATACAACATTTTTCACTGCATTTATCGACTTAGACGCCATGCGCTCCGATTACATAAATGCCGCGCACCCACCCGCGGTCTGGTACTCGAGCACCCATGACGAATGCAAGTTATTACAAGCGGAAACTACCCTGCTCAGCTTCGCCGGATCGCGCGCCCTCACTGCGCTGTAACAGCAGAGAAATAGGATTTTGCTTTCGCGATACGAAGAGGTCCGTTCTCGGGAGACCACCTGCCCACCTTGGCGTCACGGGGCAACAAAAAGAATTCACCTGCCTCATGGCCTGCGTATTTAATCGGGGCATACTGGGGGTCTTGATCCACGCGCAGGGTAGCGGCCAACAATTTTACCCGCCGCTGCACCTCACGATAAAGACTGAAACCCTCGAGAATGGCATCATTCTCACCCAACACATCCAAGAATGCCTGAGCAAATATAGAATGATCACCACCGGCGCCACTATCCAACACGGGCTTGACCCCTCCGGAGGTTAAAGCAGCACGGGCCCGGGTCTTGGCCATCACCTTGAGCCAGCGTTGTCTCGCCTGCTCAGACATTCCCGGTGACAGACGGGCTAGAGAAGATCGTGTCATTGAGCCTGAATAGCACGAATCTGCTACCACCAGAACGTGCTTGGCCGCCATGACATTTAGAATGTCGGTGATAGCCACGTTTGAAATCCAGTTGGTGGAACTGTCGGCCTCCGCATCGACAGGCAACCAATAACCCCGCAGATTGACATTATCCAGTTCGCCATGACCCGCATAGTAGATCAACAGATTATCCTCATCGGTAAGCTGTTCACGAAATTCGTTCAAAGCGGACAACATCGCATACCGATCAGCATCGATCAGTAACTTGGTCTTGAAACCATAATTGTCGCGCAGCATCCGGTCGACCGCCCGGGCGTCATTCACTGCCGTACTGAGGTTAGTGAAATGCTGATAGTTATTATTGCCGATGATCAGTGCATGGAGTTTCCAAAATTAATGTTGCTAGTATGCACAGCCTTTTTAGTCGAAACGGGCTGCTGCTGTGGTTTGTCCTTGCCTGACTGGGGTACGATCAAGAAATCCACCGCGGCGCGTTTTCCATGTTTGTCGATGGCCACCAAACTCACGGGGGTATTGGGTGTCTTCACATTCATTTTCGCGCGAAACAAACCACCAGTCTCGATGACTTGATCCTGGTCATTGACACGAAAGGAATACAGCTCCTGTGATGAGGTGACCCGACCGATTATATCTACCTGGGCAATTGCCGAACGTAGATTAATACTGGGAATCCCGCGAGTAACCGACAGCGGCGGATCAATGAGCTCGATGGAAGGTCCCACGGTTGCTGTAGCCACCACCGCGGTAACATCAGCACCGCCCAGCCGGCTCGTTTGCTGAGAAAGGTCTCTCTGCAAACCGGCAATGGCCTGCTTCTGTTGGTTGATCTCCGCTTGCCTGCTCTGCAATTCCTTTTCAAGTTCCTGGACCTGCCCCTGCGCCAAGCTACCGCGCTGCAGTTGCTGCTGGGCAACGGCTAATTGCTGCCGTAATGAGCTGATGTCCTGGTCGCGTTCCTGTAAGGTCCGAGTCAATTGCTCCTCACCGCGCTGAGCCTCTTGAAGCTGCTTGGTCAGTGTTTGTTGTTGCGCCTTCATTTCCTGTTCGAGCCAGCTCGCTTCCTGCTGCTGGGTTTTGATCATAGCTTGCAAGTCACGTTGTTTTGTCTGTAGGGCCGCAAGCTCTTGGCCGCTCTTTTGAGACGTCGAGCCCACTTGCTTGGCTTGTTCCAGCTCCGTTTTCGTTTGCTCCAATGCCATTTTGGAACTCTTCAGGTCATCTTTACGCTGGGAGAGTTGACCTCTAGTCTCGTCTAGCTCTTTACGCAGATCCTGAGCCGCTGACTGCTGAGTTGACAATTTGGCCGTCAGTTGCTGCTGATCTTGTTGTAATTCGATCAAGTCATCCTGCATCGCCTGCATGGAGTTTAGACGTTCCTTCTGTTCCACCAAAGCTGTTTTCAGGGAGACAATCTCCTGATTACGGCTTTCCAAATCCAGTTTCAACGCCAACTTTTCCTGCGCCAGCTGTGCTTGATCATCCCTTTCGGCCTCCAAGGCGGAGATCTCTTTTTGCTGAGTCGCCACCAAGGCTACCAGGGTCTGAGTTTTGCCCGTCAGACCCTGAATTTCGGCGGTATGGCGACCCTTGTCCGCACTGGCCTCTAGACCTTTTAATTGGCGACGCGCCTGTGCGAGTTCCTGGTGTGAAGATTCCAGCTCCTGCTTGCGCGTTCCGATCTGTTGTTTGTACTGCTGAAGCTGACTAGCCAACGCACCGCTTTTAAGCTGTTCGCTCGCCAGTTTGGTCGTCAGCCTTTGCTGCTCCTGTTGAGTTTCCCGCAACCGCTGCGACAGCTTCAATTGCACCTCCATCTGGAGGGCTCGAAAATCCGTTCCCGAGGTCGGCTGTGATTGGGTGTTATCAGTTTTGCGTTTGTGCGATTCGAGTTCCTGTTGCAGATTCAGCAACCCCCGCTCGGCCTTTGCCAGCGTGACTTTGCGTTTTTCAAGACGAGTTTTTGTCTGCTCCAGTTGGGTATGGAGGCTTTTCACTTCCTCCTTGAGCTGTTCAGATTCTTTCTGTACAGACTCTCGTCTAGCAAACTCCATTGCGGAAACATACTCCAGTTCCGCTGAATTGAGGCCGGAGGCCCGTCGATACCAATTCATGGCGGTAACCGGATCCCGGGGCACCCCTAACCCCCCTTCATAGAGATAACCCAGATTGATCTGAGCCCGGGAGTATCCCTGATCGGCTGCCTGCTGATACCAGTACAAGGCCAGGCCATAATCGGCGGAAACGCCCAGCCCCTTTTCGTAGATTTCCCCAACATAGGTTTGCGCCGCGGAATCTCCCTGCTTGGCCTGTGGTAACCATATTTTTAAAGCGGTCGCGTAATTGGCCCGGTCAAAGGCAACATACTCACCACCCCGAATCTCGCAATCCACGGCACTGGTCTTGACTGCCCGACGGGGCGCAAGGAAACTCATATTTTGACCGAGCTTACGAACCTGGCCTGGTAACAGGCAATCAACCACCATCAGCTGCACCGTACTTAGGCCTTGATCCCCCGCTTTCAACGCAGGTGCGGGAACATTTGCACATCCAGAGAAAAACACCAACAGCGCAATAGCAATCGTTCGTATCATGATATTTTATCCTTTCACCTAGGCCTGGAAACCGCACCCGCGTTCCCTTAGATCGCCAAAGTTGCCTAAAGATTCAATAAAAGCCATCCCTGGCACTCCATTCCGATTTAAGTGATGCACAAAATGCACCAATTGGTATTTTCTTATTGAGTCGAACTATTAGTGTATGATTTTTATCATAATTTCACATCGTGACATAAAGTTAAGATTAACACCATTCCCAACATCCAGGCCAGAATGGTTTTTATTTCACGTACTTTATGATCTGTTTATTCTTATTTTCAATAACAATTATGAACCCAATTAGAACTCTGATTCGGACGCCTGATCTACTTGCTGTTCAATATCGTGCAGTCCTTGTAACGCGAGCGGATTCTCAGGGTCTATATCGAGCACCATGCGGAAGGCTTCATAGGCGTTACTTCCCGGGGGTTGGGCCAGACGTCCGACCGACATATGAACCTCAGCCACTTCGAGGAGATTGTCGATTCTTTCTTGCAGCTTCGGATCAACTATCTTTAACTCTGACTGCCGCGACTCTTTTCCTGATGGCCTTTTATCGGGAACACTACCGTTGATATTTGCAAAATATAGAACCCCAATAACCGACAACGCCATTAAACCAACGCCCCCTCCCCAGATCCATTTCCTATTTGAATGCTCCCAGGCTACCGGCCCGGTCACTCCGCCGGCAGGAGCCGCCACCTGAGTTGCCTGTTGAGTTGCCTGCTGAGTTGCCTGCTGAGTTGCCTGTTGAGTTGCCTGTTGAGTTGCCTGCTGAGTTGCCTGCTGAGTTGCCTGCTGAGTTGCCTGATCGATGGTCGGAGTAGCATTTTGTCCACGATTACCGGATTTTAGAGACTGCCTAGTTTCATCGATACTCTCGATTAACCTTGCCGCGTTTTCAAAACGCTGTTCAGGCTTCTTCGCCAATAGGCCATCGATCAGGGGTTGATAACACCCCAATTCCTCCGTCAATCCGGGCACTGGATTATTCAC
>JAAEPA010000060.1 GCA_024222475.1 Gammaproteobacteria bacterium
CTTAATAATTCTAGACATCTCAAGAAGGATCTGATATAGGACGATGGGAAATCTCGCCTTATGGAGAAGAAACATGTGCGATACCCAGCCTCTTTCCATTCAAGAGCATTTTGGTGCTCTTCCTGATCCACGGATAGACCGTCAAAAGCGCCACAACCTTATCGATATCACCACCATCACGCTTTGCGCTGTGATTTGTGGCGCCGAGGCGTGGACCCATATCGCAGCGTTCGGCAAAGCGAAAGAGGATTGGTTTCGTACGTTCCTTGAACTCCCCAATGGCATTCCTTCACATGATACTTTTGGGCGTTTTTTCTCACTGCTCGACCCGCAGGCTTTTCAGGAGGTGTTTACGGACTGGGTTCAAGCGGTCAACGACGTGTTCCAGGGGCAAGTCATCCCGATTGACGGCAAGTGCCTTCGACGCTCGCACGATCATAACAACAATAAATCAGCAATTTACATGGTAAGCGCTTGGGCCAGCGTCAACGAGTGCGTGTTAGGTCAAGTCAAAACCGATGAGAAATCCAATGAAATCACGGCGATCCCCAAATTGTTACAGGCGCTGGAGATCAACGGCTGCATTGTGAGCATCGATGCGGCGGGGTGTCAGAAAAAGATTGCGGCCCAGATTCGTTCTCAGGGAGCGGACTATGTCCTGGCTCTGAAAGGCAATCAAGGAAACCTTCGCGACTATGTCGAGGACTATTTCACCACCGCCGTGGAGAATGATTTTCGCGAGGTTGCCCACGATTATTTTGAAACCACCGATGGCGGTCATGGTCGCGTGGAGATCCGGCGTCATTGGACGATCGACGAATTCGGGGATTTCCCTGGAAAAGCGGCTTGGAAGGATCTGCACACGATTGGCA
>JAAEPA010000061.1 GCA_024222475.1 Gammaproteobacteria bacterium
AACGAAATACCTGTCTGCGTTCGCCCCACTGATGTTGTTTCCGGTTTTCTTCTTGGTAGCCCAGTAGACTGTGGTATTCCTCCCAAACCGAGGGCAAAGTGCCATCCTTGAGCACGATCATAAAATCCCAATGGTATTGGCGACAGCGCTGCATAATCGGTCCGTTTGGGTAAAGGCCGTCGAGCAACAGCAGAATGGGCAGCCTGGGGAAAGCCTGCTTGATGCGCGCGGCAAGCCGGTGAAATGCCTTTTGCTCGCAGTCTTGCTTAGTGGTTTGGTCATCGTCGGTGTCATATTCGAGAAACTCACTCATCAGCGGAATGACCATACCGTTGCGGAAACTAAAACTAGCCTCAAGGACATAGACATAATATTGATAAGCTTGCTCCTCGTCGCTGTCGGGCTCGACACTAGGTCCCATTCTACGTTGCAGCAGGTTTTCATCCCACAGGGTGGAAAAGGCGATCTTCTGGCTACCATCGATGGCCATGGGGTAGCTATTATTAATCAAGTAGCGGGTGAACTTTGCCT
>JAAEPA010000062.1 GCA_024222475.1 Gammaproteobacteria bacterium
GAGGAAGCCGACAGTTTTCAGCTTATCGGTGACCGGCTCGAAATCAGCCACGGCGAAACCTGGGGGATATTAACCTTTGTCGCCAACCGCACTCCGATAGAAGACACTCAATGGAAGCTGATTTCCCACGGGTCCGTCACTGAGCCGCAAGCCCCGTTTGAAGGCACAGAATTTACAGCCCGCTTTCTCCGGGAAGCACTAACGCCTTCAGGGTTTGTCGAAGGCTCCACCGGCTGCAACAACTACAACGCCACCTATACGGCTAACCTGGCCGAGATAAAGGTCAATCTTCCTCAAAAAACGCGCAATAGCTGTGTTGACGGCGTTCTCGAGATGGAGCAGGCCTATTTTCTGGCCTTAAATTCTGCCAGAGAATATCGCATTCTGGGGAATACCCTGCAAATTCCGTATGATAGTGACCGGCAAGCCCTTAACTTTATTGCCGTGCCGCCGCCGGTTGAGCCGGTACTAGATCTGTCGCCGCTGCAAAACAGCAGGTGGTGGCTGGTCTCGCAGGGA
>JAAEPA010000063.1 GCA_024222475.1 Gammaproteobacteria bacterium
ACCAGGTATTGTCCTCCCAAGAGGTTCATGATATCTCGGTAGCAATAGGTGTGGAGCCGGGGTCTAAAGACATCAGTGGGTTGCGCTATGGAAAAATCTGTGTGCTGGCCGATGCTGACTCTGACGGTTTGCACATCGCAGCCTTACTAAGCGCCCTTTTTCTTCGTCATTTTAGAACGCTGCTGGACCAAGGACATATTTATATCGCCATGCCGCCCTTATTCCGTATCGATGTTGGTAAAGAGGTGTTCTATGCCCTGGATGAGGCTGAACGAAAAGGTGTATTGGACCGTATCGCCGCCGAGAAGAAGCGTGGTAAGGTGACCATCACCCGTTTTAAAGGTCTAGGGGAAATGAATCCCATGCAGCTACGCGAATCTACGATGGCACCCGAGACTCGTCGTCTGGTCCAACTTGCTCTGGCACAAGATGAACAAACTAACGGCTTGGTGGATATGCTGCTGGCGAAAAAGCGTGCTGCCGATCGCCGTCATTGGCTAGAGGAAAAGGGTGATCTTGCACGGTTATAGGCAGGTTGTAGGCAGAGGTAAAGATACCCTCCGATATACAAAATTAACCAACCCCCCTTCATGGCTAGCCCTTTCGGTACCGTATATAAAATATAAAACAAGATAAACGATCCCAAAAAACGTAGATGAACCAAATTTATAAAATCATAGCAACGGAACTCTCTGCTCAGGGACAACAGGTGCAGGCTGCCATCGCTCTTCTAGACGAAGGCGCTACGGTGCCATTTATCGCACGTTACCGAAAAGAGGTCACGGGTGGACTTGACGATACGCAGTTGAGGCGTTTGGAGGAGCGTTTGCGCTATCTGCGTGATTTGCAACAACGCCGTGAATCGATATTAGGAAGCATCGCAGAGCAGGGCAAGCTTAGCTCGGAACTCGAACAGGCTATCCACGCCGCGCAAACCAAGACTGAACTGGAGGACCTCTATCTACCCTATAAAAAGAAACGACGGACCAAGGCGCAGATCGCTCGTGAAGCCGGTTTGGCGCCGCTGGCTAAGGCGCTGATGGAAAATCCGGAGCAGATTCCGGATCAACTCGCCGGTATCTACATCGATGCGGACCGGGGTATTGAGGACAGCAAGGCGGCACTGGATGGGGCCCGTCAAATTCTGATGGAGGAATTTGCCGAGGATGCTCGGTTGGTAGGCGGTTTACGAGAACAGCTATGGCGCCAGGGTCTGGTAAGTTCCAAGGTCATTTCGGGTAAAGAGCTAAAGGGTGAGAAGTTTGGTGATTATTTTAATTACGCGGAAAAGATTGCCGAGTTGCCTTCTCACCGGGCGCTGGCATTATTGCGCGGAAGAAATGAGGGTGTGTTAACGCTTAAACTCGATGTTGAAACCAAAGAGGACGCAAGACATCCTTTCGAAACGCGCATTGCCAAGCATTTCGGCATCGAGAACAGGGGGCGTGCGGCTGATGATTGGTTGCAGGGGAGTGTACAATGGACATGGAAGATCAAACTCCACACCCGTTTGGAACTTGATCTCATGAATCAATTGCGCAGTGCCGCGGAAGAGGAGGCGATCAAGGTCTTCAGCAGAAATCTACACGATCTGTTGCTGGCTGCCCCCGCGGGTCATCGCATTACCATGGGTTTGGATCCCGGGTTGCGTACCGGTGTCAAATTGGCCGTCGTCGATGGTACCGGGAAACTATTAACGACAGCTACGATCTATCCTCACCAGCCGCATAAGCGTTGGGATGAATCGATTAAAGCGTTAATAAATATAGTACGAGAGCATGGCGTTGAGTTGACCAGCATCGGCAATGGCACGGCATCGCGCGAAACCGACAGGCTGATGAGTGAACTCATTCGGCGTTACCCCGAATTGAGATTGCGAAAACTGGTTATCTCCGAGGCCGGCGCCTCGGTGTATTCCGCATCCGAGCTGGCCAGTAAGGAGTTTCCGGAATTGGATGTTTCACTGCGTGGCGCGGTCTCCATCGCCAGGCGATTACAGGACCCTTTGGCTGAGTTGGTAAAGATTGAACCAAGATCGATCGGGGTAGGCCAGTATCAACACGATGTTGGTCAGAGCAGGTTGTCCCGTTCCCTTGCCGCGGTGGTGGAGGATTGTGTGAACGCGGTGGGCGTCGATGTGAATACAGCCTCTGAACCATTGTTGTCCAGGGTCTCCGGCTTCAATCAGGGCCTGGCCGGCAATCTAGTGGAATATCGTAATAAGAACGGTGCATTTACCAATCGGAAACAATTTCTCAAGGTGTCGAGACTAGGTCCCAAGGCATTCGAGCAGGCGGCAGGATTTCTGCGCATTCCCAACGCCGACAATCCTCTGGATGCCTCCGCGGTTCATCCCGAGGCCTACCCGGTGGTGGAACGCATCGCCGAATGCACGGGTCGGGATATAAGATCCTTGCTTGGTGATCGTCGATTTATAAAGACGCTGCAACCAAAGGATTTCACTGATGAGCACTTTGGTGCGCCCACCGTAACCGATATCATGGCCGAATTGGAGAAACCGGGACGTGATCCACGACCTGAGTTCAAAACGGCGACCTTCATGGAAGGAGTAGAGACCCTGGGGGATCTGCACCCCGGTATGATTTTAGAGGGCGTGGTGACCAATGTGACTAATTTCGGTGCTTTCGTGGATGTCGGGGTGCACCAGGACGGACTGGTGCATATCTCGGCCATGGCGAGAAAATTTGTCAAGGACCCACGTGAAATCGTCAAAACCGGTGACCTAGTCAAGGTCAAGGTAATGGACATTGATCTCAAGCGCAAACGCATTGCACTGAGTATGCGTCTTAGCGATGATAGCCGCGAGGTTCCGTCGACCCGGAAGGATTTTCGCACCAAGCCCAAACAACCACCGGCCAAGCAGCAACAGACGAATAGGAATAATGCGATGGCCGAGGCCCTGCGTAAGATGATGAAAGGGTAGGAGGCCTTAATTGGGTATAATGCCCAAACTTAATGCATTTGCAGGATCGAGCCCGGATATTTCATAAATTACGCACGCCCTCGCTTGTTCCTTGTTTTCACAAGAAATTTTGCTCAGTCGACCGTAATCGTGGATACGCTGCTCCTTCGCACAAATCCGCCGGGAGCGGATTTGAACAGCTTGGCTGGCCCGAAGGGCGCAAGGCAGGATGCCTGGAGTAAAATCCCTTGTGGAAACAAATTTCTACGCGATTATCGTGCAAATTCATGAAATATCCTGGCTAAGTTAAAAAATAAACGTCTACAATAAGGAGTTCTCTCAATTGAATATTGAAGCGATTGAAAAAGCCTACCGGAGGCAGGCCCGATATTACGATTTGTATTTCGGGGCGTTGTTTCACCGCGGACGCAAGGCGGTGATCGACAGGATAGGTTGTCGGCCGGGGGAAAAGATCCTCGAAGTCGGTGTCGGTACAGGCCTGTCTTTACCCATGTATCCCGACGATGTTTTTGTGACTGGAATCGATATCTCTCCCGAGATGCTGGAGAGGGCAAGGCGTCGAAGGGAACGCGATGAATTGGACAATGTCACTGAGCTGCGGTTGATGGACGCCGAGCAAATGCAATTTGCCGATGACGAGTTTGACAAAGTCGTCGCAATGTATGTGGTGCCGGTGGTGAGTAATCCCAAAAATCTAGTCGATGAAATGTATCGGGTGTGTAAACCCGAAGGCGAGCTTTTCATCGTCAACCATTTCCAGAGTCAGAACCCTTTGGTGGGTCGGTTGGAACAGTTAATCTCTCCTTTATCAGCGATGATAGGGTTTCGTACAAATCTCTGTTTAGACAATTTTATCCAGGAAACAGATTTGGACGTCATAGAACGCAGCGGTGTGAATATGTTCGGTTATTGGACCATGCTGCAGGCTCGTAACATCAAGCCGCCGGTGATTGAAGAACTGGTTTCCATGCCGGCGAGTGCAGGTTATGCGGGTTGACAATTAGTCGCTTCAATCATTTCGGGGCAAGATATGAGCAGTATCAGTAAAATGCTCGCCGACATCGATATGGAGGTGCGCTATACCCGCGACTACATCGGTAAGGATGCCTTGGAGCCCGCGGTTATGAAGGCAATGCGTGAGGTTCACCGCGAGGCGTTTGTGTCCGCCGATATGAAACGATTAGCCTACAGCAATGGCCCCTTAGCTATCGGCCATGGACAGACGATTTCTCAGCCTTACATCGTGGCTTTGATGACGGACCTGCTGCAACCAAAGAAGGATTCCGTGATTCTTGAAGTGGGAACCGGTTCGGGTTACCAGGCTGCTGTGCTATCCGTGTTGGTTAGACAGGTTTACAGCACGGAGATCGTCGAAGAACTTGCGATCGAGGCTCAACAACGCCTGCAAAGGTTGCAGTACACAAATGTAGAGGTTAAGCATTGCGATGGGTATTTCGGCTGGAGGCAGCATGCACTCTATGATGGAATTATCGTAACGGCGGCAGCCCGTTCTATTCCCCCCGCATTGATAGAGCAACTTAAGCCGGGGTCGCGGCTGGTGATCCCGGTAGGGGAACCGCATATGTATCAGGAACTGATAGTAAGCGAAAAAGATGAAATGGGGCAGGTGCATGAAAAGACTATCTTAGGCGTTGCCTTCGTGCCGATGACGGGGGATCATTCCAAGGTCAAACCTTGTTGAGAGGCTATTTAATACTTTCCAGCGACTACAAAGATAGGATCTAGGGTTTATTATTGGCACTATAAGTGTGGGAATTTTTCATCGCTTTCAAGGTCGTTGTCCGCTACAATTCGCTGCCCCGTAAAGGTGTCCCGTTCACATTTATGACATTTATAGCATGAATAAAACAGTTCTAGAGCCAATAAGAAAGCACCTGTCAACCCGAATTGTTGGTCAGCAGGACCTCATTGACAGCATATTGATCTGCTTACTGAGTGAGGGGCATGTCTTGGTGGAGGGGGTGCCGGGGCTGGCCAAGACTACGACCATAAAGAGTCTGGCCGAGGCTATTCAAGGGGACTATCATCGAATCCAATTTACCCCGGATCTGCTGCCATCCGATCTTATCGGAACAGATATCTATCGCCATGAAAAAGGTGAGTTTGAGTTCCGGGCAGGTCCCATATTTCATAATATCCTGCTCGCGGATGAGGTCAATCGTGCGCCGGCAAAGGTCCAATCGGCGTTGCTTGAGGCCATGGGTGAACATCAGGTTACGGTAGGACAGAAGACCTATCCGCTACCCCAGCTCTTTATGGTGCTGGCGACACAGAATCCTATCGAGCAGGAAGGTACCTATCACCTGCCGGAGGCCCAGCTCGATCGTTTTCTGATGCACGCCTGGGTGGGTTACCCAAATCGGGAAGAGGAACTTGCGATTTTGCAGCTCGACAGCGAGTATCAGCTTCATTCGCCCCCCGCGCCGGAGTCTTTGCTTTCGCAGGATGATCTGTTTGCCGCTCGTCGGGAAGTGGCCAAGGTATATCTCGATCCTAAGCTGAATCATTATATCGTCGATCTCGTTCAGGCAAGCAGAACGCCTAAGGTCTATGACGAAGGTTTGGCACGATGGTGCCGCTTCGGTGCCTCGCCCCGGGCAAGTATTGCCCTTGGCCGTTGTGCCCGCGCCCGGGCCTGGCTGGACGGTGATGAATATGTCGCCCCGCATCATATCCAGGCCGTAGCTCCCGGAATCCTCCGCCATCGAATTTTATTGACCTTCGAAGGGGAGGCCGAGGGGGTCACTACCGATGAATTCGTCAAGCGCCTGCTGGAGGTGGTAGCGATTCCATGAAGCCTCTTTACTTACTTGGTTCCTGTTAGCCCGGATGTTTCATAAATTACACACGCCCTCGCTTGATCCTTGTTTCCACAAGATTGTTGCTCAGTCGACCGTAATCGTGGATACGCTGCTCCTTCGCACAAATCCGCCGGGAGCAGATTTGAACAGCTTTGCTGGCCCGGAGGGTGCAAGGCAGGATTTCTGGAGTAAATCCCTTGTGGAACAAATCTCTACGCGATCATCGTGCAAATTCATGAAATATCCGGGTTAGCGCGATGACCCACAGGAACTAGATTATCGTTGGCAGCGGCATACTATTTATCGGTTTTACGCCTAACAGGTAACTATGGCATTACACCCTCAAATCGACGATTTGCTCGAACTGCGGCACCAGGCCCGAACCTTGGGGTTGGCCTCTCATCATCAGGTTAATTCGGCGTTCAGCGGTCTGTATGTCTCAGTGTTTCGCGGCTCAGGACTGGATTTCGAGGAGGTCAGAGAGTATCGAGAAGGCGACGATATACGTAACATGGAATGGCATGTCACCGCCCGTACCAATGTACCGCACCTCAAGGTGTTTCGGGAGGAGCGTGAGCGCAGCGTGATGCTCTGCGTTGATAGTGCTCCCCATATGAGTTTCGGTACTCGTGGTACCTTTAAATCTATCCAGGCGGCAAAGGCGGCAGCGCTTATCGGTTGGGCGGCCCATACTCATCATGATCGAGTCGGCGGGCTGCTGTTCGGTAACCCCGACGCTAGGATGAGCTTTTTCCGGCCCTATCGGGGAAGGCGGGCCTTATGGCGTTTGCTGCGGGCGCTTTCGCTGCCGGTAAGACAGGGGCGTTGCGAAGGGGACCCGTTACAGGACGCCTTGCAGAGATTGAATCGCGGTATTCCTACCGGAAGTTTGATTTTCATCATTGCTTCTTTCGATCGGGAGATCGCGAGCTTGGAGTACACTTTTGGTCATTTGCGGCAGCGCCATTCCATTGTCCTGATATCAGTGGATGACCCGGCGGACAGGGAAATACCCGCCATAGGTAGTGTGGCGTTCACCGGACCGGATGGCAAGGTCATGGAAATAGACACCGACGATGAGCAGGCCCAGCAGGCCTACCGAAGTGCCTGGGAGGAAAGGCGTAGCCAATTACGTAAGATGGCCAACCGATTGGGCATGACACTTATCACTTTGGGTACTGAAGAGAGTGTTCATCGCAGCCTGATGATCGGACTACAACGGCGCGCTAAAGCACAGATACTCAGATGATGGAAGTGCCTTATCAATACCTGAGGGATATACGGGGCTTGGATCCCATCGGATGGTGGCCTCCGGCACCGGGATGGTGGTTGCTTAGTGTTTTGGCGGTTCTATTGCTGCTGACTGCAATCTGGTTGTGGCAAAATCGATACCGACTCCTCGGCGACGGGTGGCGTCAGGACGCGATTCAGCGTCTGAAAGTGCTCAGATACCGCTCCACCATTGATGATCCCAAGGAAATTGGGGATGAGCTGTCCGAACTATTGCGCCGCATCGCCATGGCTAGGCATGGACGCCGAGCCTGTGCGGGCCTCACGGGTGAGACTTGGTTGCAATGGTTGAGTCGTGAAGACCCCACTGGGTTCAATTGGCAGGACCGTGGACGGGTACTGCTTACCTTGCCTTATGCGCCGTCCCAATCCGAGACTAACCGTGATGAACTCAAGGCTCTTGTCGAGGCAGCCTTGAGATGGGTTATTGCAACGGCCAAGACCGATACAATGCGCCCTGAAAAACCGTGATGCAAGGTGTTCCTAGTGGTCTACCAACATAGTATTGATGGATACAGAGCCCCCCAAATGCGTCAATGCAAGGCGCGGTCCGCAGGGAATGGCATACCCTTTTCAAGGACTGCAACGCCGCAGTGGCGCATTTGGGGGGCTCCCTTCGGGCGAGGCGAGAAGCGGCCATCTGCGTTGTTGTGCTCCCTTGAATTAGCTACAGCTAGTCCTGCGGTCACACGCCTAGCAGCTAGCCGCTTCTCGCCTCGCTGTACCCATCAATACTATGTTGGTAGACCACTTGTGAGTTGACGGGATAAATCATGTTTGATTTTTACTGGCCATGGGCTGCGCTGCTGTTATTGGCACCGGTATTATTAAGGCTCATTTGGCCTCGCCTGCAAGGCAAGCGGCGTGCTTACGACGAGGGTCAGCAAGTCACCCTCATGCATCCTTCGCTCGATCGCTTGACCGAGGCATTCGGCATTTTGCAGACCACTCCTTCAGCGAGCAGTCGCAGGTATTCGATTCTATTGACCATTCTATGGCTAGCCCTGGTTCTGGCCATGATGCGGCCGCAGTGGCTGGAGCCCTATTCAGCAGCCAAGACTGAGGGTTATGATCTGATGCTTGCGGTGGATGCCTCGCGATCGATGGCGGCACTGGATTTTTCGGTCAACGGCCGGGAGGTTACCCGGATGTCTGTAATCAAAGGGGTGGTGGGGCGTTTTATTACGGCGCGTGACGGCGACCGGGTGGGTTTGGTGGTGTTTGGTGATTATGCCTACACCCTGTCTCCATTGACTCTGGACGTTCATGCAGTACGCGCCCTGCTGGAGGGTGTTGTGCCGGGCCTGGTAGGCAGCGCAACGGCTATCGGTGATGCCATCGGGTTAGCAGTGAAAAAATTACGTGAACGACCGGAAGGCTCTCGCGTGCTGGTGTTGGTCACCGATGGTGAAAATACCGCAGGTAGCCTACCGCCGCTGGCTGCCGTCCAGCTGGCCGTCAGCCAGGGTATTCGTATCTATACCATAGGGGTGGGCAGCAAAGGGCTCGTTCCATTTGTCGAAGATAACAGACGGATGATGGTAAACATGGAGATAGATGAAGAATTGCTGCGAAATGTGGCCGGTCTCACCGATGGCGCTTATTTCCGGGCTACCGATGCGGATGCCCTGGAACATATCTATCAGCAGATAGATGGTCTTGAGAAGACCGAAGCTGAGGCTCGCAGCGTGATGATTCCTAAACCGCTTTACCGTTGGCCTTTAGGTTTGGCCATGATTGCGGTTCTGCTGTTAGGGCTTTTCCCCGAGGGTGATCGTCGTTTTCTACGCCATTCAAATAATCATGCCTGAGACAAGCGCTGCCTTACATTTTGCATCCCCGCATTGGTTGTGGGCCCTGCTGCTCCTTGTTCCAGTAGCTGTTTGGTTGATGAAGACAGTACGCAAATCAGGGAATGCGAGAATCAAGGATTACGCCGATGCTCATCTTCTGCCCCATCTTTTGGGTACTCAGGAACGGGAGACACGCGGTCAGGTGCGTCATTTCATGTTTTGGGCATTATTGTGGGTATCCTTGGTTTTGGCAATGGCGGGGCCTCGCTGGGACTACAAAGAGATTCAATTATTCAGTTCTCAAAACAGTTTGGTGGTGATGCTCGATATTTCGCGCTCCATGCGGGTTGCCGATGTCCAACCTTCCAGGTTTTCTCGAGCACGCCAGGAGCTGGAGGACCTTTTGCAGCAGGCACAAAACGTTCGTATCGGTCTGATCGCCTTCGCGTCGGTGGCGCATGTAATCTCTCCTGTGACCGAGGATCTCAGCAGTATTCGCCGGATCCTGCCGGCCCTCTCTACGGATCTGGTTCGGTTGCAGGGCAGCCGACTCGTCACCGCCCTGGAACGTGCGACTCAACTCATCGAGGGGCAATCGAAAGAGGGGGGACGCGCCCTGTTGATTATCTCCGATGGGGATTTTTCAGAGCCGGGATTGGAGGATCGAATCAAGGTCTTATCAGAGCAAGGCATCCGGGTGCATGTGTTGGGTATAGGGACCCCAGCGGGTGGCTGGGTTCCTGAGCCGGATAGACCTATTCGAGCTCAAGTACCCTGGAAACCGGTGTTATCTCGGCTTGACGAATCAAGGTTAGGCCGTCTTGCCGATTCAGGTCGGGGCATCTACCAAACGGCTGATTTTCTTGCCACTGATACCCAGAACATTTTGGATGCAGTAATGCAGCATGCCTCCGTACGTACCATTGGGGATAGCCGAATACGGATATGGGAAGAGTATTTCTTCTGGCTCGTGGGACTGGTGTGCTTGTTACTGATATCCCAAGTCGGACGAGTCAAACTGCTTGGGATTGTGAGCAGAGGGTGAATATATACCCATGACGAATGAGTTTTCAAAACATACAGCACGTCGTCTTTGCCGTATTGCCCTGTTGATCTGCATGTTGATTTCCATCACCAGTGTTCAGGCCGATTGGTTCACAAGGGACGAACAGGGCGCGGCCGAGGCATTTGAGCGGGGTAAATTCGGTGATGCAGCCCAAGGTTTTACAGACGATTATCGGCGCGGTGTCGCGCTCTACCGCTCGGGTAATTACGAGGCGGCGGCGACGGCCTTTGCCAACGTAGACCGTACTGGAGTGAAACTTGATGCGCTTTACAATCTGGGTAATTCCAGATTTATGTTGGGTGATTTCGATCAGGCGGCTGATGCTTACCAAGGTGTGGTTGAACAGCGTCCTGACCATGATGATGCCCGTTTCAATTTGAGGCTGGTTCAGGCGTTGATCGCAGAATCCCCAGCTGAGATTGAAGAATTAAAGCAAGAGGAAGAAGAGCGGCAGAGGCAGGAGCAGGAAAGCAAGGAGCAGGAAAGCGAGGAGCAAGAAGGCGAGGAGCAGGAAGGCGAGGAGCAGGAAAGCGAGGAGCAGGAAAGCGAGGAGCAAGAAGGCGAGGAGCAAGAAGGCGAGGAGCAGGAAGGCGAGGAGCAGGAAGGCGAGGAGCAGGAAGGCGAGGAGCAGGAAGGCGAGGAGCAGGAAGGCGAGGAGCAGGAAGGCGAGGAGCAGGAAGGCGAGGAGCA
>JAAEPA010000064.1 GCA_024222475.1 Gammaproteobacteria bacterium
AGCCCCCTTGGTTTGGGCCACTGATTTGCGATTTCTCTAATAAGGTTTCGGGAACCGGCGGTCGCATGTTGAGCGCGTGATGAGGTCTGACCGTGTTGTATTGCTGGAGCCAGGTGTCGATGACGATCTGCGCCTGTTTAGTGGTTTGAAACCACTCGGCGTCCAGGATTTCGTTGCGCAGTGTGCCATTGAAGCGTTCGTTGTACCCGTTCTCCCAGGGACTGCCAGGGTAGATCTGGATTGGCTTTATTCCCACTTTCACAAGCCATTCCTGCAAGCCAGCAGCGATAAACTCCGGGCCGTTGTCTGACCTCAGGTATTGTGGCTTTCCTCTTCTCAATAGCAAGGGATAGAGCGCCTCCAGAACATCACCGGCATTCATCTTTGGTCGAACTGCCACGCACAATGCTTCCCGGGTGTATTCGTCCAGCACGGTCAGCATCTTATAAGGTCGACCGTTACTCAGTTTATCGTGGACGAAATCGACCGACCAGACGTGGTTCGGATATTGAGGCCTGAGCCGGATGACCGAGCTGTCCTTGAGGTAGAGCCGCTTTCGCTTCTTGTGACGCTGTGGGAGTTGCAATCCTTCTTCACGCCAGAGCCTTTCTACCTTTTTGTGGTTCACGCGCCATCCCTCGACGCGCAGCAACTGGGCGATCTTACGGTATCCGTAACGGCCAAATTGTTTGGCAAGACGGACTATGGACAGGCGAAGGGCCTCTTCATCGTCCTGCTGGATCGATTTGTATTGCAGCGTTGACCTTGCCACTCCCATCACACGACAGGTGCTGCGTTCCGATGGAGCAAGTTTCTGTCGAGTATGAATGACTGCCTGACGAAGCTGGTCCGTGGTCAGGCCTTTGGCTTTAAAAAATCCAAGCTCTCCTTTAGGATGAGCTTGTCCAGTTCCAGCTCGGCGACAATCTTCTTCAGCCGGTCATTCTCTTTCTGAAGCGACTTCAACTCGGAAAGCTGGGAGCGCCCCATGCCGCCAAACTTCTTGCGCCAGATGTAATACGTAGCGTCACTAATGCCTGCTGTGCGACACGCCGATTGAACGTCCATGCCCGACGATAAATGAACTTCGACCTCCCGAAGAATTTTCAAAACATCTTCGTCCGAATGCCTCTTTCGTGCCATCAATCCGTACTCCTAAGCTAGACAAACAATGGCACAATTTTAGGGGGCCAAGACACGCCATGTTCGATGGTGTTGGAGTCTTGATCACTCAAGGACTACTTTTCTTTGAGATATGTATTGCTTAGCAGAGGGGCCTGGTACCTATCAGAGCCAACTATACAAACGATTCGGAATTTGCTGTCGAGGTCTTTTGCGGCATTTTTAGTGGGTTCATTGGAAAACCCCTCATGCGTAAACATATCGGTGAAGATGGAGGTTGAAAGTTGGTCAACAAGGTTTCCTGTGTCAGGGTCTACCAGTGCTGCTTTACGAACATCGCGGAAGAACTTTTCGCAAAGCTCTTCTGATTTTTCTTGATCCTGACTGGTTGCCCGGAACCTCCGACCCTCGATTACAATTTTGTCATTTCCCCAATCGTAGTAGATATTTGGGTATATCAGTTTAAATCCTGGCCAATAGCCTTCAAACCGGTAGTGCTTGTTTTGTAAGTCCAGCTCCAGTCGAAAAATTCCAAGGTCGAATAGGGATGCCGGGGTGTTCATAAAAAATTCGGTGGTCTTGTCAGGCCCACTTTGAACTGGTGCTACAGCCAAGAGATAAAACGCGAGAACTGATACAGAAATAATTCGCATGTGAAGCATCCGCAAAATTTAGATGTGCAAACATTCAAATGCAAACAGGCTCGCTTCGGCGGGCCTTTTTCTTTGAAAAAAACGGGAGTGGGCGGGACTCGAACCCGCGACCTCGCGATTAGCAGTCAGGTGCTCTATCCAACTGAGCTACCACTGTATCAACCTTTCGGCTGGCTGGACGAACCCAGCAACGTAACGGTAGTTGCAATTTCTTAGGGTGTCCAAGTGTAGATATGTCGAACCTTGCGGGACACATCCATTAATCTTCTGTTTTGAGAAGGAGGATGTATCCAATGAACAGGGACCAGCGCGAGATAAGGCGCAAACTTCGCATTCTTGAGCATGCCGACAGAAACGGTTCAGTTTCCACTACCTGCCGGTATTTCGGTATTGCGCGAGCGAGTTTCTATCGATGG
>JAAEPA010000065.1 GCA_024222475.1 Gammaproteobacteria bacterium
CCAGGGGCCACCTCGATTTTCCTGTTAGTCGATAGCGGCGGCAGTAACTCGTATCGTCATTATATCTTCAAGGAAGATCTACAGAAGCTTTCGGACAAAATCGGCATCAAGATTCGCGTCGCTCACTATCCGCCGTATGCCTCGAAATGGAACCCGGTTGAGCATCGCTTATTCCCCCATATCACTGGATCGTTAAAAGGCGTTATTTTAAAAAGCCACGAACTTGTCAAAGAGCTCATCGGAAAAACAAAAACCAAGACCGGTTTACGGGTAAAAGCCAATATCATTGACAAAGTTTATGAAACAGGAAGAACGTATTCTGAGGGTTTCAAAGAAACCATGCGGATCGTTTTTGATGATGTTCTGCCTCAGTGGAATTACACGGCCGTTCCTTCGAGCATCGAAGGTTAGGGGTTAGGGAAGTTATTTAATTCGCGTTCCTAAGAGAAAATTACATAGTATTTCAATGCCTTATCTAGTGGGTGGGCAATAAGGATGCCTATACTCTCCAGGCATTGCCCCTACAATACGTTCATTCTATGAGGGATAGATGGTCAGAGAATGACTGGCAACATAAATGTAACCAATTGAATTGTTTTCCTAATCTGCTTAAGTAAGTGCCATTCGGGTCTGTCCCCCTATTGTTTGGGTGCTAACTGGACCTGGGATACCCTTTTTATAGGTTTCAACTAATTACAAAGTTCTTTTACCAGTTTCTGCCCACCAAGTTGGTTGATGAAAAAGTTTGGTATGAAAACCGAAGCGGAGTTGGCTTTGGAAAACGAATAATGCGTAGCATTGCGCCTATACCCATGATGAATGAGTTTTTAGGTGCCATCGTACACCGCCTTTGCTGCATAGCCGCGTTAGGGAGTATAAGAAGCATAAACGCCCTTTTCCCCAAAGTCGAGGGGTATCAAAGACACTGAAATAGGGCTCGATGGTGCCATGGGACACCTTTTGAGCCATGTAGTCTCGGCAAATTCCACTTTCTACCGAGGTTTTCCCAGAAAGAAAACAGATTTCCCGCTGGCAAACAAGCTAGGGCCCTTGCCGAGAACATGATGCAATCCTTCGCAGTTTAATTCTGTTGTTACTCTACGGTCGGCAGTGAATAGAAACTTTAAACGGCCTTTTTTATGAAATGACAAAGTACAAGGGGCGACCGCTCAGAACCCGAATCTAGGGATAGGCAGTCATGGCCTCAACCATTTCATGGTCCGAAGGCTTTCGTCCAGCAAGGATCGAAAGATTTTCATACGCTGCATGCACCTATCGATATAGCCATCGGCCTCCAGGCGCTCGATCTCCCACACCAGGGCATCGAGACAGCGAAACAAGGTACCTACCTCCGCCAGCCGCTCCAGGTCCCTTCGGTCCAGGTGTTGCCAATGATTCCGCACCACAGACCAATAGCCGGTGAGCTCCGGTGAGGCAACGAAATCGGGTAAAGATTTGATATCGTGAGCTTGTGCTAGGTCGATGGCCGGAACCCCAAGGCAGGCATTCTCCCAGTCAACGGCGATCACGCTCTCGCTACCTTGCTGCGTCCTGATGCGCAGGTTTTTACGCACCAGATCGCCATGTACTAAGCTTCGGGGTAGAGTATTACACAAGGATTCAATCTCCAGCCAGTGCCGGGTCAGGACATCACAATTCAGGCCAATGGTCCGCAGCGTTGAACGATAGTTAGGATTCAATAGCAAGGTGTCTTGAATCTGTTCAATACCCGCGCCTATTTTCAACAGTTGTTTGTAATAAAAGTCAGGCCCACGTTCGGGTAAGTCACTGATCGCCATGTCTGCCGAACGGACATGAAGTTTGCCCAGCCAACGGCCTAGAAGGGCGCGATGTCCTGCATCCAGCGGTGAATACCACCGGTCTCCAACATCCTCGGTGAACAACCAACAGTACTGCCCACCGGCCCGCTCAACGAACCCCATGAATCCGGGTGCCTCTACTGAAAGCCCCGGAAGAATCTTTTCATAGATTTTGCGTTCCAGCAATGCAGACCAGCGCCGACAACGCTTGGCAATCACTGAACCTCCCTGGGTCGCGATGCCCTCCAAACGGTATACGGCCGATTTAGAGGACATTTTGTGGTGCTCCTTCAAGGTATAAATACGTTTAGGCCTGACGGGTTTCGATCCAAGACCCAACCATGCCTTCACCGCTGGATGATCTCGGACATCAGCACACTCGACCTCCTGGATTACTTGTCTCGCCATTCTCCCCCCTTGAGGATCTCAAGGGCGCGAGAAAACGTCCCGGTAGCTCGGGCGCATTCCAGGGTGAATCGCCCCAAGATCAGCAGTAGCATTCCCATAAACAAATAAAATACTGGCCAGGCCTCATCCAGATAGGTGCCGATCGTCAAGGCGCTCACGATAAGCGCTATGATAAGTCCAACTCCCGTTGCTTGAGGCCATTGCCGAATTCGGACCAGTTGCCTGCCGGCATCATGTTCTTCAATGGCAACCAACAGGGACACACTGCCTAGGGGTCCACCGCGAATCCTCAAGTCCATACGTTCATAGTCTCCGCCCCTAACGACCACGGCCTCAAGTTGCTGCAAAACAGTCTCGATATGCTCCACTCGTCGTTCAGAGGGTTGCCAGTCTTTATCCCACAGGCTGAACGCCTTCCAGACTGGAAAACCAAGGCGTTGCTCGCCGTAGTTTCTCCAGGGCGTTAAACCGTGACGCAAGCGACCGGTCAACCGGGCCATGGGCTGCATGAGATGCAAGAATGCCGTAATCGCCCGAGGTTTTAACCATCCATAACGTGACAAGACATCAGAAGGGAAGGATGCCTTCACTGCGCTGAGGACGGCTTGGGCTAGTGGTAGAATAATGGTCATCCCCAGCAACGGAAGGACGTAAAGCAGGGGACTCCACAGCCATCCGAGTAAAGATAGACCGGCGAGCACCAAAACGAGCAGATACCATTCGGGCATCAAGGGCATGGAACTCAGGGTCCCTGCCGCGGGTTCATAGAGCGATTGAAAAGGTGCTCGCCCCCAACTCCCCTGATAAATTCGTGCCCGCCCAAGCCTTAGCGATCTCGTCAAACCCCGGCCGTAGAGTCTTCCGCCCCAGCTCAGATGTCCGAAGGTATTATATTTATGAGGCCATTTATGCTCTAACAGGGCCTCCGCCTTGCCATAACCCAGTTGCTGACGCCAATACATGGCGACGGAATTACGCTGATGGTGCCATACCGTAGCTGCGGCATGAAATCCCAGGCTGCCACCGGCATCCTGCAATTGCCAACACAGATCGACATCATCACCGGCGGCCCGAAAGCGAGGATCAAACCCCCCAACGGCCTCCAGGGCTGAGCGCCTAAACGCCATATTGCAGCCGGGGATATGCTCAGCCTCGGTATCCGAACTCAATACATGTATAGGTCCACCCGGAGCATTGGCAACGCATTCGGCAATCAGGCCGTCACCGCTGGGGACCAGGTTCGGTCCGCCCACGCCCACATGGTTGGTAGAACGGAAAATAGCAACCAGATAATGTAACCAGTGAGGATCCGGATAGGCATCATCATCGATATAGGCTACGATTTCACCGCGAGCGGTCTGCCAGCCGGTATTACGGGCATTGCTCAGACCTCGGTTTTCGGTGCTGACAAGTCGTACCTCGTACTGTAATGCAATTTGCGCAGTCGCATCCGTGGAACCGTCATCGATGATGATGATTTCGTAGTTCGGATAGTCTAACTTGGTCGTACCCTCCAGTGTGTCACGTATGGTGCATGCCCCATTGAAACTGCAAATAACGACTGAGACGATCGGATAGGAACCCTGTTGGTAAAAGGGTACCGCGTCATAGGCCTTGCACACCGTAGTGAGAGCGGGTTTGGGATGTCGTTGGCGGGTAGTCAGACCAAAATCCCAGTCCTCGATCTCATAACCACCCCGGAACCACTCATCGGTCCAAGAGAAGACAAAGGTCCCAGCGCAGCCCGCGGCGAAGGCCACGGCGATCTGGTCGGCCAGAGCTCTGGCCTGTGCAGGCTCACCATGGCGTTTGCTGTCTAGACCGATCTCGGTCAACAACAGGGGACATTCCAAGGAGAGATTTTGCAGGCGCGCCAGGTAGACCCCCAATTGCTCGGTGGACTCCAGATAAACGTTGTAGCAGACGAGGTCCAGGAACTGAAGCTGTAGATATTCCGTCGTAGGATAGTTGACATAAGTAAACAAGGCCTTAGGATCCTCGGCCTTTCCCAGCGCATAGAGCCGTTTGATAAAACGCTCGACACGGCGTCGGCCATGCCAACGTACGATGGATGAAGGGATCTCATTGCCGAGCGTAAAACCCAGCACGGCGGGGTGTCCCTTGCAGGCCTTTATTCCGGCGCATATCTGCGCCTCTATGGAGCGCATGAGACTGGGATCGTCGAGAAAGGTGACATGTTGTTCCCAAGGCAACCCGACCAACAGGCGCAATCCATGGCGTTGCGCGCAGTCCAAAAGCCAGTTGGGCGGCACGGTATAGGTACGAACGGTATTGATACCAACCTTCACCATGCTTGCGAAATCCGCCTCAACCAGGCTAGAGGCAGGAAAGCCTCCCTCTCCCTGGGGACTTCGAAATACGCCATAGGTTATTCCCCGAATCCAATACTTCTCTTTCCCAATATAGATGAACTTTCCCCTGCTCACCGGTCTGCGGGAAAAATCCGGGATCGGCTTAACCCGCGGTTCATTCTGGATTTCAGATTGAGAAGGCGTTCTCCTGTTGATATGTGCCGTTACCTGGCTGTCCATTGTTGTTGTGTCTATCCGAAGATTTTATAACAATCACTTTGAATGGCGATGACGTCACCCTTGCCCAATCTCACCGTAGCGGTGACGTGCGAGGGTTGGCCAAAGCTGAAATCCCCGGTCTGCAACACGGCGGGGCCATTTGTTTGACCGATCTGTTCGCCCTGGGTGGAGATCATCAGGGTACCGCGCTGTATCGATTCATAGATCTTTTCGCGTATACTATCCAGATCGATAGATCTTTTGTTCCACGGCCTGGTTCACGTGCTCGGCCTCAATGATTTGCTTACTTGCGCGTTTCGCTCAGTAATCAGACTCGGCCGGGGCTTGTTAAGTTACGGCCTGTTTTTCCAAAACCTCTCATACTATGGTTTGCATACCCACGCCCGGTTGACCGATGGCATAGAGATTGTAGCCTTCATGCTGGATATTGATGCCGAAATCCAAAGCATTTAATGTCCGGTGTTGCCCGATGGTTTCATCCGGCGTTTCCAGGTCCTGAGTGGTGTCGTAGTCCAGCAAACCCATACCACATCGCAGCCGTAAGCTGCTAGGATTCAATGCACGCTGTGTCGTCATAGTTAAAGTATTCAATTACACTCATGACAGATGGGTTTGCGGGGGAGCGCAGGGTGTCAAGCCCTTTCGACTCGTTTGTAAATGTAAGGATAAAACTAGCATTTTGATTAGTCCCTTATTCGATTATGCTATTTTAGGCATAGATCAAGAGGATTCAAAGCTATGCTAGGAGGCTGTCCGCTGTAGATTGGCTCATTCTCGGACCACCTCATGGACCATATGTTTTAACTTACCTTTTAAACATATGGTAGAGGGGTTATGACTTCAAAGGGCTGGTTTTTCAGTCTGCTGCTTAGAAAAGGTCGATTCAGATGCTCAAAGAAGAGGAACATTCTATAATGCGGCGGATTACCGAGTTGGGTGTCGAACATCGCGATCTGGATCGGGTCATCGCCGCGATGAGCCGGCAATCTCATGTAGATCAGCTTTTGCTTCGACGCCTTAAAAAACGCAAACTATTCATAAAGGACATGATCACTAAGCTGAGGAGCCTATTGATTCCTGATCTCGATGCCTGATCTATTTTAGACGCCTTTCCAAACGTCTCGGTTCTATTTACCATTGGGTAGGAGATGGCGTCGAAAAACTCGTATTGGACCTTACCCCTCCCACAGTGGGGTTGCACTCCCTCCCTTGAGTTCCCATACTTGAACCTAGATCCTCCAGAGCCTAGATTGAAAATATTATAGCTACACCCGTCATGCCTAGGCCCTTGTCATCCCTATAAATACCATGGCTGAATACGCGCTTATCCTGGTCAGTACCGTGCTGGTCAACAACTTTGTGTTGGTAAAGTTCCTTGGACTTTGCCCGTTCATGGGCGTATCCAGAAAGCTCGAGACGGCGACCGGCATGGCCCTGGCCACTACCTTTGTACTCACCCTATCCTCCGTCACCAGTTATCTGGTTAACGAATACCTATTGGAACCGCTGGGTATCGAGTACCTGCGAACCATCGCCTTTATCCTGGTCATCGCTGCGGTGGTACAATTCACCGAGATGGTAGTACACAAAACAAGTCCCTTACTCTACAACGTACTGGGCATCTTCTTGCCGCTCATCACCACCAATTGCGCGGTCTTGGGGGTGGCGTTGTTGAATATCCAGGACTCTCATAATTTCATAGAATCAATCTTCTATGGATTCGGCGCGGCTGTTGGTTTTTCGGTAGTATTGATCCTGTTCTCGGCGATGCGCGAGCGGTTGGTATTGGCCGATGTTCCCGCGCCCTTCAAAGGCAACGCCATTGCCATGATTACCGCCGGGTTGATGTCGCTGGCCTTCATGGGTTTTTCCGGGCTGGTAAAGCTGTAAAACCCCCTTTGGATAAAAATGCTCAGCTGCAAATACTTTGATATTGGCATATCTTTCCCGATGCTTATTCAATCCCATGATTAGTGCCATTCTTACCATCGGTCTGCTGGCAACGATTCTTGGCTTCCTGTTAGGATACGCGGCCATTCGGTTTAAGGTCGAAGGTAATCCCTTGGCCGAGCAGATCGACGCTTTGTTGCCGCAGACACAATGTGGCCAATGCGGGTTCGCGGGCTGCCATCCTTATGCCGAAGCGATTGCCAATGCAAAGGCGGATATAAATCAGTGCCCACCGGGTGGGATGGCCACGATACAGGCGCTGGCTGATCTATTGGACCGTGAGCCAAAGGCCTTGAATGAAGAGCACGGTGAACATAAGGAGCAACGGGTTGCACTTATCGTTGAAGACATGTGCATCGGTTGCACTCTTTGCATTCAGGCATGTCCGGTGGACGCAATTCTGGGGGCCGCAAAACAGATGCACACCGTTATCGAGGACGAATGTACGGGTTGCGAGCTTTGCATTCCCCCGTGCCCGGTAGATTGCATCAAGATGATGGCGTTACCGCAGATCGTTGGCAATTGGAAATGGCCTATTCCTGAACAAACAGAATCGATCGCCAAAGATTCCCTGCGTCATCATGCATAAATCCACCCCTAAGCTTTGGTCATTTTCCGGTGGCCTGCGTCTGCAGCCCAACAAGACACAATCAACAAAGTCTCCGATCTGGCGTCATGCCATCCCTAAAATAATCACCCTGCCGCTAAAGCAGCACATCGGCGATTCAGCAAGGGCCCTAGTCAAAGCCGGCGATTACGTCTACAAAGGCCAGCCGGTGGCTGATGCCGTGGGTTACATCAGTGCCCCGATACACGCTTCCACCTCGGGCACGGTAATTGACGTCTCGAAACAACCCTTGCCCCATCCCTCAGGACTACGAGCAATGAGCGTGGTCATCGAGACCGACGGCCGTGATCAGTGGTTCGAAGACCGACCGCAAGCTATCGAGGATTATTTTGCACTGGACCCCGCCGGTTTGCGTATTCGGATAAGAGAGAGCGGCATCGTTGGGCTCGGCGGCGCGGCCTTTCCAACTGCGGTGAAGCTTACACCCAAGCTGAAACACCCGATTAAGACGCTCATCATCAATGGTGTGGAATGCGAACCCTATGTCACTTGCGATGATTTGCTGATGCGCGAGCGTCCAAAAAGCATTCTCATTGGAATTAGGATTATCTGTCGCGCGCTGCAAATTCCGAAGTGCATCCTTGCTATCGAACAAAACATGCCTCATGCCTACCAGTCCATGTGCGACGAACTGGGAAGCGATGAGGCAGATGGCATCAGGATCGTCAGGGTGCCGGCGATCTATCCGGCCGGCGGTGAACGCCAATTGATTACCACATTAATGGGTAAAGAAGTTCCCAGCGGGGGCTTTCCGACAGACATCGGTATCATTTGTCACAATGTTGGAACGGCGGCTGCCGTGCACCGTGCCGTAGTCTTAGGGGAACCGATGATCTCGCGTATCGTTACGGTTACCGGTCAGGGTATCAAGCACCCATGGAATCTGGAGGTCTTACTCGGCACCCCGATTGCCGATATCATCAAGGCCTGTGGGGGATACACAGAACAGATTAGCAGGCTCATTATGGGCGGACCAATGATGGGGTTTGCATTGAGCAGTGACCAGGTACCGGTCATCAAATCTACAAATTGCCTGCTGGCGGCTTCCCAGTCCGACGTAGGGATCCCTGCTCCGACCATGCCTTGTATTCGCTGTGGGGAGTGCACTCGCGTATGCCCCGCAATGCTGTTGCCGCAGGAGCTCTATTACTACTCGAAGGCCCGAGATTTCGACAAGACCAAGGAATACAACCTGTTCGATTGCATAGAATGCGGTTGTTGCGCTTATGTGTGTCCCAGCAATATCCCACTGGTACAATATTATCGTTTCGCCAAGAACGAGATAGCGCTGTTGGAGCGCCAACAGGAGGCAGCGGAACTCGCCAGACGCCGGCACGATTATCGCCAACAACGCCTGGCAAAGGAAAAACTCGAACGCGATAGAAGATTGGCGCGAAAGAAGGCCATGCTGGATGGTGCAAATAAAGCAGGTAAAAACCCCAAGCGGCTTATCCAGGCCGCGCTGGAACGTTCCCGAAAGAAAAAGGCAGCCTTAACGAAACAGCCGGAAACGAAAAAAGATAAGAATATTTCGCAGCAGGGACAAACCGTGGATGACAAAAGCTCGGTAGAATACAAGGAACAACGTCCATGAAGTACCGATGTGAACATGATGTTATCGGCCGGCCTGCAATTCCCGCGCGGCATTAGACTATGCATTTCAAAACACCCTCTTCCCCCCATTTTGTCGCTTACAACAGCGTCTCTCAGGTCATGCTTCAGGTTATTTATGCATTGATCCCCGGCAGCTTGGCGATGATCTGGTATTTCGGCTGGGGGATATTGATCAATATAGTTATTGCAGTGACCGTTGCCGTAGGCGCTGAGGCAGCCATGTTGCTCCTTCGAAATCGGCCCTTAGGGCATTTTTTAGGCGACTATAGTGCCATAGTTACCGGTTGGTTACTGGCTCTGGCCCTGCCTCCCTTGGCGCCCTGGTGGTTGACCATTGTCGGCATTCTATTCGCCATCGTGATCGCCAAGCACTTGTACGGTGGTTTGGGTTTCAATCCGTTCAATCCGGCCATGATCGGTTATGTCGTGCTGATCGTCTCCTTTCCCGTGCAGATGACATCTTGGACTCCTCCGGGAATGTTGACTGAGATTAATTTCAATCTGTTCCAATCGGCATTCATTATTTTTACTGGGCAACTGCCAAATAATCTGAGCTGGGATGCCGTTACCATGGCGACCCCCTTGGATACCATGCGTACCCAACTCGGGTTGAATCTTACCATTGAGGAGATCGGCAAAAGTCCACTGTGGGGAGATTTCGGTGGACGAGGCTGGGAATGGATTGGGAACTGGTATCTGCTCGGTGGCGCCTGGCTGACTTATAGGCGGGTCATCGACTGGCAGATTCCCGCGGGAATGCTAGGCGGTCTAATTACAATCGCCACCTTGTTCTATCTCGCTGACCCGGATATCCACCCCTTCCCCGCATTTCATGTATTCAGTGGTGGCGCTCTGCTGGGCGCTTTTTTTATCGCAACCGATCCGGTAACCGCGAGCACGACGCCGAAAGGTCGGCTGATCTATGGTGCCGGAATCGGCTGTCTGGTATTTATTATACGTACCTGGGGCGGCTATCCCGATGGCGTGGCTTTTTCGGTATTGTTGATGAATCTGGCCGTACCGGCCATAGATTATTACACCAAGCCACGGGTATACGGGAAGGGATTGGATGGGTCATGAGGTTGAATCTAAGTTTAAAATACCCTCAGATCATCCGCTCTGCCCTGTTACTGGGTGCCTTCGCGGTGGCAGGCACGAGCGGGGTGGTGCTCGTGCATCACCAAACCAAAGAAAGGATTGCTGCCAACGAGCGTGCGGAGCTGCTGCGCAGTCTGCATGAGATTATTCCGGATTCCGCCTATGACAATGATATTGTCAAGGATAGCCTGCAGGTGACCGCCGAGGCGCTAGACGGCAAGGAACCGAGCACCATATATCTTGCGCGCAAGCGCAATCTGCCGGTGGGTGCAGTACTCACAGCAGTTGCTCCGGCCGGTTACAATGGCTCGATCAAGCTGTTGGTTGGCATCTATTATAACGGTTCATTGGCCGGGGCACGGGTCGTGTCACACCGCGAGACCCCCGGCCTGGGTGATAAGATAGAGATTAGGCGAGACCCCTGGATTACGATATTCGACGGCCGATCCATCGGCGATCCGCCGATCGCGAAGTGGAAGGTCAGACACGATTCCGGTGTCTTCGACCAATTTACCGGCGCGACGATCACACCCCGGGCGGTAGTCAATGCCATTCGCCAATCGTTGTTATACTTCGACCAGCACAAAGAAGAGCTTTTTATGGGCAGGCCCGAGCAAAAGAGCAATGAATAATGACTACGCAAGGATTACCCTGGATGGGCTGTGGTATAACAATCCGGGGCTGGTGCAATTACTGGGTCTATGCCCACTGCTTGCCGTGACCGGTACAGCGATCAACGGCCTCGGGCTTGGACTTGCCACTACCCTGACCCTGTTGACATCCAACATCATTGTATCGTCGATGCGGCGGTGGGTGAGAGACGAGGTACGCATCCCGGTGTTCGTACTGGTCATCGCCTGCGCCGTCACCGCGATCGAGCTTGCAATGAGCGCCTATTTCCATAGCCTCTACCAGGTACTGGGTATTTTCATCCCGCTGATTGTTACCAACTGCAGCATTATCGGCCGGGCCGAGGCCTTTGCCTTCAAGAACGGCGTCTTACGTTCGGCCGTCGACGGACTGTCCATGGGCATCGGGTTTACGGCATTGTTAGTCGTGCTCGGTGGCATAAGAGAACTGATCGGCGCCGGCACCCTTCTCGCCCAGGCAGAACTCATGTTCGGTGAGGCGGCTCGTCAGCTCTCTGTCACCGTATTTGATGATTATCCAGGTTTCCTGTTGGCCGTGCTTCCACCTGGGGCTTTTCTTGGAATGGGGTTTTTAATCGCCTTGAAAAACGTCATCGACAAACGACTCGAGCAACGGGCCTTGTCCCGAACGCTCGGCGTGGGCATAGCCGATGCAAGATCTTAACCCGAATGAATGCCAGAAAACGATGCGAAATCTTCTTCCGCTTGCAATCCGCCAACCCGGAACCCAAGACTGAACTCAGTTACCAATCCCATTTCGAATTGCTGATCGCCGTCATCTTATCGGCCCAGGCTACCGATGTCAGCGTCAACAAGGCCACGGCTAGGCTCTTTGAGGTGGCTAATACGCCGCGGACCATACTGCAACTCGGAGAGCAGGGCCTCAAGGGATATATTAAAACCATTGGGCTGTTCAACAGCAAGGCCAAAAACATCATCCTGACCTGCCAATCCCTACTCGACCGGCATCAGGGGCAGGTACCCGATACCCGAGCGTCTCTTGAAGCACTGCCCGGAGTAGGACGAAAAACAGCCAATGTAGTTCTCAATACCGCCTTCGGCCAAGCGACCATAGCTGTCGATACACATATTTTCCGGGTATCCAACCGCACCCGTATCGCAGTGGGTAAAACGGTCTTGGAGGTAGAAAAGAAACTGCTCAGATTCGTGCCCAAGCAATATCGGCAACACGCCCACCATTGGCTCATTCTACATGGACGCTATATCTGCACGGCCCGCCGTCCTAAGTGCCATGAATGCCTTATTTGCGATCTATGCGAGTATGGACAAAAGGGCGTTGCAGCACCTTAGATATAAACACCAAGGTAACAGGCGGTCCCGAACTCCCAATTGATGTTTTCTTCCCTTGCCAAGGTAACGGCGCAAGAGAGCGTAAGTTTGGTACCTATTTAGGTGAGGCATGGCCGTTCCTGGCTAGACGTGACGAGGAGCAACGTCGCCAGGGAGGATCAGGACCAGCGAAAGATGGGATACTTGCCGCGCAGCAAATCGAACAGTTTATCGGTTCAGGAGACGGGGAGCTGGATTCCGCCGCGATTGCCAACGCGCTCGAAGCGCTTGATACGCATACTCACGGTGAATGACAACCGTTCACGTCGCATCTCTGTGTAGCTAGCAACCGTTGTGCTTTACAGTTAACGGCAGTCGGCCATAGAAGACGAGCAATCCCAGACGATGTTGGAATCGCAGCACACCGCGACTTGTCTGTCTTCTGAGTTACCAGATCAAAATCTAGGGGGTGTAACCCGTCGCCCGCTGATAGAAATCCGACTTCCATAAAAAGTGCCGGCTTTGCCATCCATGGTCTCTGGATTCCGGCTTCCCTGCCGGAATGACGACACAAAACAATGCGGC
>JAAEPA010000066.1 GCA_024222475.1 Gammaproteobacteria bacterium
AGGAATCGCGTGGTATTGTTTGGATTGTCTTCGATATTGCTTTTCAATATCTTTAGCCCATATCTTTCGGCGGCCGAATTGCCCGCGATCGCCGCTGCATTGGGCTCAGACAGGATGCGTCTTGCGGCCTCCGCATTACTGCTGACCCCGATGCGCTCGGTGCGCGGCAGGTTGCTGTCCAACCATTCTCGACACTGAGCAAGGGATTGTTGATGCGAATAGATGCGCTCGAGCTGCTCCATACGCACCCCCGCACTGAGTAGGTGATGATGAATCCTCAGTTCCACTTCGCCGCTGATCTTGAGTGGAGACTGTAGAAACATGTCCAGGGTGTAATTAACCACGCCTTCAGTGGAGTTCTCGATGGGTACCACACCATAATGACTGGTCTTGGACTCAACCTCGCGAAACACCTCATCAATCGCATTCAATGGAGTGATTTTAACAGAATGACCAAAATGCTTTAACGCCGCCTCTTGGGTAAAGGTACCCTCAGGACCCAAGAAAGCAATATTCAATGGCTCTTCCAAGGCCAAGCAGGCGGACATGATCTCGCGAAACAAACGGGCCATTTCTTCATCATTCAGCGGCCCTCGATTTCTATCCAAGATCTTGCGCAACACCTTTGCCTCGCGCTCCGGACGATAGAACTCAGCATCCTTATCCAGACGTTGCTTGACGCGGGCGATGTCCTGGGCGCAACATGCACGCTCGCTGATATTCCGCAGGATCTGGTCATCCAGCTCATCGATGCGTTTACGAATAGCGGCCAGTTTTTCTTGTTTGGACATTTAATCTCTATATTTTAATTTTTTATAGGGAATGATCGGGCTTAAAGCACCCTCACCTTTAACACCCCCTCGGTAACGGAAATCTTTTCCACGGTCTCCGGAGCGATTTCGGATTCCACATCCAGCATGGTATAGGCTAGATCGCCATTGGACTCATTGACCATATGAACAATATTGACATGGGCCTTACCCAAATCGTGCGAGATCTTACCTACCATGTCGGGCATATTGGCATTGACAATGACCAGTCTGGACTTACCTTTTCGAGGTAGATGCACCTCCGGAAGATTGACCGAGTTGCTGATATTACCATTCTCCATAAATTCCTTAAGCTGCTCGGCTACCATTACGGCACAGTTTTCCTCGGCCTCCCGAGTAGACGCCCCTAGATGCGGTAAAGTGATGACCCTCGGATGATTCTTCAATAGACGGGTGGGGAAATCACATACATAAGCATAGATCTTACCCGCATCAATGGCATCCATCACCGCGGAATCATCGATAATACCACCACGGGCAAAATTCAGAATAACCGCTCCTTCGCGCATGAGCCTTAACCTTTGGGCATTGATCAAGTTTCTGGTGGCCTCGATCAAAGGCACATGAAAGGTCACAAAATCAGCACGGGCCAGCAAGTCATCGATACTGCTGGCCGGTTTAACCTCCGAGGATAGCTGCCAGGCACGCTCAACGGTTATGGTAGGATCGTAGCCGATGACCCGCATACCCAAGGCCTTGGCCGCATTGGCTACCTTTACACCGATGGCACCCAGACCAACCACGCCCAGCACCCGACCGGGCAGCTCATAGCCTACATATTGTTTTTTACCGGCCTCCACCGCTTGGTGCAGCGCGGTATCCTCACCTTCCAGCTTAGCGGTGTAATCCCAGGCCTGGCAGATGTTGCGACATGCCAGCAGCATACCCGCTACCACCAACTCCTTGACCGCATTGGCATTGGCACCAGGAGCATTGAATACCGGTATTCCAAGCCGGCTCATCTGTTCTACCGGTATATTATTAACACCGGCACCGGCCCGACCTATAGCGCACAGCGAACCGGGGATTTGCATTTGGTGCATGTTATGCGAACGCACCAGAACGGCATCGGGATTGGTGATTTCGGAGGCCACTTCATAGCGGTCCCTGGGAAACTGCTCCAAACCCTTTACCGAGATATTGTTAAGGGTAAGTATCTTATACACGGATTTTTCTCAATTGTAGTAGTGTCGATGTAACCATTCGGTCTCTCAGTCTTTTTGACCCCTCACCCCAAGGGAGAGGATTAGGGTGAGGGAGACTGAGCAGTGATGGGCTATTGGGTATAAAAAGAACCCATCATCCTCGCTGGCGTTCGAACTCCATCATGAAGGCTATCAACGCATCCACCCCCTCTTCAGGCATGGCATTGTAGATGCTGGCACGCATACCTCCAACGGAGCGGTGCCCCTTCAAGGTAAACAATCCCGCCTGCTTAGATTCAGTGAGAAATGCGCCATCCAGCGATGAATCCGCCAAGGTAAAAGGGATATTCATCCAAGAGCGGCAAGGAGGATCCACGGGATTATTGTAGAAATCCGAGTCATCGATCGCGGCATAGAGTTTGGCCGCTTTGCGTTGGTTACGCTGCGCCATAACCTGAAGTCCGCCAAGCTCCTTGAGCCATTGGAATACCAGGCCGGAAACATACCAGGCAAAGGTCGGAGGGGTGTTATACATCGACCCGGCATTGGCATGTACCATATAGTTGAACATGCTGGGTGTACTCGCGCCGGTCTTACCGATGAGATCCTCGCGTAAGATGACTACCGTGATTCCTGCGGGACCGATGTTCTTTTGCGCCCCGGCATAAATAACACCATATTTTGACACATCGATAGGACGTGACAATATCGTTGAAGACATATCCGCCACCAGCGGTTGATCGCCCACCTCGGGTATGAAATGAAACTCCACGCCACCTATGGTCTCATTGGGTGTGAAATGGACATAAGCCGCATCCGGATCGATCCGCCAATGCTCACGCGATGGAATACTGGTAAACCCCGTATCTTCTGATGTCGCGGCAACGTTGACTTCACAATACCGCTTGGCCTCAGCAATGGCTTTTTTTGACCACTGCCCCGTATTGATATAGTTAGCCGTATTCTTTTCAGCCAACAGATTAAGCGGCACCATGGCGAACTGACTGGAAGCCCCGCCCTGCAGAAACAAAACCTTGTAGTTTTCCGGGATGGCCATCAATTCGCGCAGATCGGCTTCGGCCTGCTCGCCGATGGACAGAAATTCCTTGCTGCGATGACTCATTTCCATCACCGACATTCCGCTGGCATTCCAGTCAGGCAACTCTCTCTGGGCACGTTCCAGCACTTCGAATGGCAGAGTCGCAGGACCCGCACTGAAATTATATTTCCTCATAAAAGGATCACTCTTAGTTTTATATTAAAATTTCAAGATATTGATTCTTTTTTGTTTTTTTAATTGCACTCTAACTGCTGAGGGGAGGCGATCAGAATGCAAGCTTCATCTTTACATTTACACCCGTCGAAAGGGCTTGACATCAAGGGGGTCCCTAAGCAGCCCCCTCTTCACCCTCTTCACCCTCTTCACCCTCTTCACCCTCTTCACCCTCTTCACCCTCTTCACCCTCTTCACCCTCTTC
>JAAEPA010000067.1 GCA_024222475.1 Gammaproteobacteria bacterium
CTGACGCCCAGGCGAAACAGCCGCATGGTTATTTCAGCAAACCGCTCAACCGACAGACCCATATAGGCCGCGCGTTCTGCACCAGCCGTCATTGCCGGAAAGAGGGGACCCGGCCTGTCCGGCAAGAACTGCTGGCGCAACCGCTCATTATCCTTGCCGAATCCCTTGACGAACGCCCGCATGTCAGGGGACGAAAGCCAGTCGGCGTCCTGGGGCCAATCCAGCCCTCCACGGTTGGCCAGGCCGGTGATTTTCTTGGCAACGATTCCCAACTCATCCTTTGAAATACCAGGTGTTCCGTTCAGAAGGCGCTTGTATTCAGTCAACTCCAACGGGAGCGATTTATTCAACACTCTGTCACTCGCAATCGAGGCTCCCGCGAAGCCAATGCCTTTGAAAAAACCATTGATCAGATCATCGGCGATCAAATCTTCGTAGATCAAGACCGTCACTCGTGAAAAAATCTCCGAGAGCAGGGAGACATGGGTGTAATAATCGAAATTCCAGGCCTCTTTCTTTATGAGGGTCTTGAATGTACGTTTGTAGCCGCGCGCCTTTACTTTTTCCTGATAGAGAGATCGCGCAAATGAATCTTGCCTTCTCAGAACGATGACAATGACAACATCGTCAATATTGATAAGATCGCGGAGCCGATTCAAATAGGTGCGGCGGCGAGCCCAGACATCCTTGCTGTCACCATAAAAATGCCTGAAGAACGGCTCGGCGCTGAGCAATGTCATTTCATTTTTGATGTGTCCCTCGCGTAGCAGGCGGCAAAATGTCTGCACATCATCCAGGGAAAACCGGGAGTCGGCATGGCCGGCAACGGCGTGGGCGAAATGGTGGTGACCGTGGTATTCGGGACGGCCGATTTCCTGATTGGAAGGATACCAGAGCCCCTGGGAGCGCAGCACCGATCGGTTTGCGGCCGCACATTTCTGGATTGCCGTGGTCCCGGTCTTGTGGGAGCCGACATGAATATAAAGAGTCAATGCTTGACACTTTCAAGTTGGCGAGGGCCCGGCCCTTTTTGGGGCGACATGACTTGCTGGTCGCTGCTGACGACAGTCAGCGCCTCGATCTGATTGCCGTTCGATTCTTTGCCGATCCAAGCCACGGGTTCAGGGGGCGTAAAATTCGGACAGCATCTCGTAGTCCTCGGCATAGTAGTCCCGGATGGCGGCCTTGTGGCTAGCGTTCAGGTCCGACTTTGACAGGCTCTTCTTGCTTTTCTGGGCATGCGGCAGGACTGCCGACGTGCCACAGTGCTCATTCAGGATACGCATCAACTCGCTGACCTTTTCGATCGGGAAAACGTTCTTGGTCCGGGAAAAAACGTCTCGGAGATGGTTCGATTGCGGCTCCGTATGCTTGCGTATCTGGCGCGAGTGCTCCCGGTACATTGGCAGGTTCTCGATGAACTCCTCCAGCGTTGGCTCCGCCGAGAGGCCGGCCCGAGACAGACGTTTCTTGCTCTTCGGGTCCGATATGCGGCCACGGTCGATGATGCGGTTCTGATACGCCGACAACAAGCGGGAGGTGGGATCGCGAACCACCGCAAACGTCCAGTAGGCGTTGTACCAGGGCAACCATCTGCTGCCGCCCTTGTCGGCCGGGTACATGGAATGCACCCGCTC
>JAAEPA010000068.1 GCA_024222475.1 Gammaproteobacteria bacterium
ACCCTGGAGATGCTGCGGATGACGTTGCTGTGGGTGGCATTCGTGCGGCAGCTACCGCAGGTGGCATCGACCCTGGTCGTCCGATTTCAGTGAGCGGGCGCTATGCGTTGGTCGCGATCTGACCAACCGAGTGGCTCAGGCCGGTATTCATTTACGGAATATGAAAACAGAACTTAGGTTTCGATAAGCGAGTCTTTGACCTCCGGGTAGAGACAGCCATTGCTGGCCATCCCCCCCACAGATCCGGACGTGACCAATTCGGTCATCCGGTTCCTCGGTAATCAGAGTTTCAACATCACTCTGACGCATAACTTTGCTACCCTGCAAGCGATTAAACATGATGCACAATTTTGGGTGATGCCAATGGCATTGTAGTCAGTAAGATTTCGAACTTTTCCCAGTCTAGCGCCTTTTTGCTGCTACGGCGATTGAGCCAGTATCTCCAACCACGACGGACGTGGTGGAGCACTGTTTCCATCGCTCGCATATTGCAGCGGACGCCAAAGTACTGAAAATGGCCTCGAAGCTTTGAACACAATATGCTGTGCTGCCTCGACAGGTTCATGTGCCGGTTCTTTTTGCACCAACTCCAGAGAGCCTGTATCGTCTTGTTGACTTTCTTGCGCGATGTCTTGCGCTTGATTACCCAGTTTCCTTTCCGCGATCTCGCCCAGTAGTGGGTAAATCCGAGAAAATCGAATGTGTTGTCCCCACGCTTGACCTCTTTGTTGGAGGCCGGTTTCCCGAACCAGAGTAGGCGGCTTTTCTGTGGATGTATTTCCAGCCCGTATTTCGCGAAGCGTTTGGGCAATACTTCCATCACCCTTCTGGCATCTGCTTCATCCTGAAAACCGATGACAAAGTCATCGGCATACCTCACGATAAAACAATGACCATGCATCCTTGGTTTCACTTCTTGTTCGAACCATTTATCCAGTACATGATGGAGGAAGATATTTGCCAGTACAGGGCTAATTACCCCACCTTGAATCGTTCCCCTGTCACTGTAGCTGATCTGCTCCTCGTCCATGACACCGGCATTTAACCATTTGCCGATCAGCCGCAGTAGACCACCATCATGGATACGTTGCTGGATGAACGTTCTGAGCCAGCTTCGATCAATGTTGTCGAAAAATCCTGATACATCTGCATCGTAAATCCATCGAATGCCGTGCTCCATGCACTGTGATCGGATTTCTCCAATCGCCTGATGCGCATTATGCGCCTCACGGAATCCATAGGAGAATGGGTAGAAATCCTGTTCATACACCGCTCCCATCAGCATCGATACCGCTTTCTGTACGATCTTGTCTTCGATTTCCAGTAGCCCTATCGGGCGTTTCTTTCCCCCTTCCTTTTCGATCCATACCCGCTTGATCGGTGGCGCGATATAGCGCTTTTGTTTCAGGCGTTCATGGAGGTCGATCAGGTTAGTGTCCAGTGCCTTTCCATAGTCCTTCACGGTGATCCCGCTCAGTCCCGCCGCGCTGTCCTTGCGCAGCCGATGGTAGGCTTCTCGAAGAAAGTCCACGTCCATACGGTGAATCAGGGTGCTAAACACCCTGTCCGGATGTGCGATCGCTTGCTCTGCAATTTGCCGGAGTTGCGTTGATATGATTTCTGATCTCATGGTACCTCTCATCTTTCTGTCCGACAAAACGTTATACCCGGCTTCTCCTTCCCTTCGGTGGGTCCCTTGGGTCTCGGTTCCCCACTTTCTCGGCCTTCAACTTCCAGCCATCGGTACTATGATCCGCTAAGACTACCGCTTCTCCATCCCGGTTCTCTTCGCTTTCCGCTCGATTTCCGGTACCTTGCGTTTACTCGCTTCGGTTCGTGTTTCCCTAAGGACTCACTGTCCGGATGGAATAAACCCGGTCAATGCCCGGCCCCTTTTGCATACCGGTTCGCCTGTCCCGGTCTTAACTCCCCTAGGGGATGGCCGTCCTCCCGAGTGCCCAGTTCACCCTCGTCTCTACATGCCCTGCT
>JAAEPA010000069.1 GCA_024222475.1 Gammaproteobacteria bacterium
CGAGATTTGGGCCAAGTAGAACTAGGTAATCAATCTTCGGCTCTGCCGGCCACAATTCAAGGGCCTCAGGTTCAGCCAGTTGGTGGAATAGGGGACTATAGTATTCATCTGACCGCCCCTGATACACTGGCTCAAGTTAGTTTGGAATTTGACACCATCCGCTACCGGTGGGAGCTTTGGAACATCTCGAATACGCCTGGGGTGCAGGAGTTAGAAGCTCAGTATGGGCTGTTAAATCTTCCAGATTCCCCTGATCTTCAGGCGCAGGCGGCTCGTGTTCGTGAGGGACGGGTCTCTGAGGGTGTGGAAGGTGGGCAAACAGTAGGTCGTGGGCCTGCGGTTGCGCGACGGTTTGAACAGGCGACAGAAGATTTGGGAGGGCGTCCTCAGCAGATTGAAGCCGATAGGGCTGAGGCTGTGTCCGAGGGCCGCTATTGGGATGTACTGGCTAATGAGATCAATTCCGGTCTGATCGGATTGGAAGTAGTAGCCCGTTACGGTTCTGCGCTACTGGACGTAGCTGCTGATAACTTCCATAATGGCGATGAGCGGCAGATTCCCTGGAGAGAGCAAGGCGTATATGTGATTCGCTGTACTGCTGTGGTTAATCCAGAAGCTGAGGAAAGGGAGCCGACCTATGCACCCAGTGTGGCCACCAAGATTGTTGTAGTGGCCCCTCTAGAACAAGTCTCTCAGGAGGCAATAGATGCCCCCCTGGATGAGGCAAGCCAGCTCGATGTACGGCTAGCTCTATTACGTAGATTACCAGAGGGACACCCTGATCGAAGCATGATCCGACAGCTTGAAGAGCGTCTGGAAACATCAGATATTCTGGCAACTGGTACAACCATTGACGTGATTGAAAGAAACCTTGCGCTTAAGCGCCAAGATTTAGCAGCTTTACGCGGAACTCGCCTCGCACAGATCCGAGAAGAACATGGGTTGAGTGATACGGCTATCACCCAGCTTGAGTGGGAAATCGAAACGTTAGAAGACCAACTGGCTCAAGCTCGGACCCGGGCAGGAGAAATCCACTCTCATACAAGAGCCTCTGCACGGCGAGTTCACGGTACTTTAGTCAGCAGAGCAACCGGGGAAATCTATCCTCTGCTCCTGCAAATAAGTGAGCCTTACCTGGAAGGAGGCAATTGGCGTTGTCAACTTTCAGATGTTACTGACCCGCACGGCAGTATATATGATGGAGTAGCTCCCAATAGCCATGGAGATGTGGAAAGAGCTAAATTTAGAGCCGTAACAGAGGCGCTAGAGGATTTTGCTGGAGGAGCAGGTTACGTCGAAGGTAGCCTGACTGTCCGGCTACCCGAGGGGGGCTGGTTTGCCTCATTATCCGCAGCACAACGAAATCAAACCCTAGAAAGCCGTCCGCGTAATGAGGCTGCTGCAATTCGACGCATGGAAGAGTTGGGAACTGCGATCGCACTTCTGGGTTTAGTCGTTTCTTCACCGGTACTTGGAGCGGTAGGAGCAGGGTTAGGGGCTGCTCTCGCAGCTCAACGCTTTGCGCAACGGATGGCGGACGGAACCTTTAGTGCGAGCGATCCTCAAAACATCATCGATTTGATCGATATTCTCAGTGCTGCTGCAGTGGGTTTCGGGGCTGGGGTGCGTGCGCTCGGACCCATCACCGTAGTAGCTGAAGGTGAAGGCTTTGCTTTACAATTGACCAGAGGGGCTCAACGACTAGCAGAAGCGGCCGAAACAGCAGAA
>JAAEPA010000070.1 GCA_024222475.1 Gammaproteobacteria bacterium
TAACATCAAGACGACACTTGGCATGGAGCAGCTGCGCTGCAAGCGCCCGGAGATGGCAATGAAAGAATTGTGGGTCTATCTACTGGCTTACAATCTGATCCGCCTGCTGATGGCCCAGGCCGCCCTGCTCACCGACCAAATTCCAAGGCAACTGAGCTTCAAGCATACCCTACAGATCTGGTTAAGTTGGCAACAGCGCGGTGGCTCTACGCACGAGGCGGCATCCGTCAACGCCATACTCGTACTGATCGGCGAGCCGCGGGTCGGATTACGTCCAGGACGAATGGAACCTCGCGCTTTGAAACGCCGCACTAATCGATTCCCGCTACTGACTAAGCCAAGGGAAGAGGCGAGAGCGGAGGTTCGCGAGCATGGGCATGCGAAAAAGCAGCGCTAATGTGATCGCTAACTTGCTGATTTGTCCAGAGGATCGGCTAAACTTAGTGCCATTCGAGCCTGGCCCCTTTAACTCATTAACTAAAGAATTGGATTTAACTTTACTCTGACCCGAATGGCACTTACTTAAGAATAAGTATTTGACATAGCAATTAAAAGTAGGCTGGTACACTATGGGCGCAAAAGTCGGTTGGATTTAGGCCCAGGAAGCGTTTTTTGGTGTAATCACGCCCAACCGCCTTGGGAGGTGAGTTATTTTAAACACATCTGCCATCCTCTTTGGATATTTTTGTGTTACTTTTTGCTCTTCAGCGAATAGCTTGCGTACCTTATCAATATCGGTCTCGGCAAAACGTTCGGCCAACGTTGCTTTGCCGTTTAAGATGATTTCCATATACTGAGGGTTATCAAGATTCTTAACGAGAGGTGTTTGTGCCAGCATTGTTGTCAGTGTCTTGGTTAACGCGTGGTTACCGCTTCGTTTACGATCCAGTCGCTTCAGGTATCTAAAGAACTGCTCCAAGATGTTGTTGGTTCGTTGTGGCTGTAGGGTAACGGTTCCCGTATGGGTGATGACCTGAATGGGATCGGCGAATAACTTATCCCAATATTTATCGATCTGCTTGACCATTTTCCGGTAAGCGATGTTGGTTGCCGCCAATGCTTTAATCTCCTTCGAGTAGCGGAATTGGGTGACGCGTTGTTTGATTGTGGTGATATCCGGATCACCCTCATCATTCAATCCCTTGCCGCTATCGGGTTGCGCAATTCTCATTGCATCTCTCAGACGGTCAAAGATCCTGGCTTTATCCTGCATCCTGAACACGGTGCTGGCGAGCGCCGGGTCGGTCAACACTTTGTTTAACGCCATCAGTGGCAGCAGCGCAGCTTGATTGGACATGTTTGATTTTAGTCCTTGCAAACCGGGATAGGCTTCGCGCAGGCGCAGGTAAAAATCAAAGTGCGGCCGGTCGAATGGCAGGCCAAAACCATGGGAACCCTGTTTGGCCTCCGACACCCAGCAGATAATGAGATAGGCGCTCACCAAGGGGATCAGTGGCGCTTTGGATGCGTGCAGTGGTTTAGTTTGCAAATAGTGGTGAAGGCAATCCAGGGCATCGGGGTCGGCATCGATGGCCTTTCTGAGTCCCTTCGCCGTGTTGCGTAAATGGCTGCGTATCGCATGGGTTTTCAGATGTCGGCGTATGGTGGCGTAATCATGACCAAACAAATCCTTGCCGATATCTTTGAGAAAGTGAAAATGACAGATGTAATCCGGTATTTTTGGAAAAACCGCCTTGACCGCTTTCAAAATCGCAGCCCCCATGTCGTGCACCATGGCAATCGGCTCGCCGTAGGCTTGTTTGATTGTTTGTAGAAAAGGAATCAGTTGGTCGGCATTTTCCGAGGGGAGCTTGACGTTGCCCAGCACGATCTTGGAGCGTTCGTCAATGGAGCTCATCAGGTGGGGACTGTCTCCTTCGCAAGTCCCATCCAGGTGCAAGATATAGCCGCCTCGTGAGCCCATGAGCGCTTTGAGCTGCTCTTGGCTCTGTTCATGGGCCAGCGCCAGGTAGACAATAAAACGCCGGCTAAGGTAATCAATCTCTCGTCGGGAGATGTTAATGTTTCTTGCACCGAGCGCATACTGGATCTCTTTTCCATTACGACAGCGCACAAACAGCGCCTCGCCTATATACACCATGATATCAAAACCAAACTTTCCATTGGGCGCAACGATCGTTTGGAGCTCTTCGCTATCGTAGATCTTTTTACAACGGGAACAAGTGAGCTGCGTGATATGGGCATGAAATTCACCGATGGCCAGTGAGGCCAGCGTACGGCAATAGGTTTTACGTACGGAAAGTATCTTGCTACACGAACATAGCGAACGTAGCGGCCTGAAGTACAAGGTGTGGCGCTGGA
>JAAEPA010000071.1 GCA_024222475.1 Gammaproteobacteria bacterium
CACCCCAACCCTATCTCGCCTGGCCCACCGTTTGGCGATGTAGACCAGGGCCTCGCACACCTCGCCCAAGTTGTGCGGCGGAATATTGGTAGCCATACCCACGGCCACGCCGGAGGAACCGTTGACCAGTAGGTTGGGCAACACGGCCGGCAGAATGCCCGGCTCTTTGAGCGAGTGGTCAAAGTTCTCAGCCCAGTCTACAGCGCCTTGCTTAATATCCTGCATCATTGGGGTGGATATCGCCGCCAGCCGGACCTCAGTATAGCGTATAGCGGCCGGGGCATCACCGTCGATGGAGCCAAAGTTACCCTGCCCATCTACCAGGGGATGGCGCAAAGAAAAGTCCTGAGCCATACGCACCATCGCCCCGTACACGGACGAGTCGCCGTGAGGGTGATACTTGCCCAACACCTCTCCAACCACGCGAGCCGACTTTTTGGGCGGCTTATCGGGCTGCAGCCCCAAGCTGTGCATCGCATACAAGATGCGCCGCTGTACCGGCTTGAGACCATCTTCGATGCGAGGCAGGGCCCGGTCAGTAATGGTTTCTACTGCATAGTCAAAGTACGCCTGTTCCAGGTCGGTAATGAGTTTGATAGTTTTCGTTGGGGTTGTTGTGGGCATATAACTTCTCCAAATAGTTCGGTGAGTTTAATGAGTTACGGCTGGCAAGCACAACTCACCAAACTCATTAAACTCCATTTCCTTCTTCCCCAGCCCAAGTTCTCAGCAGCCATTCCTTACGCGG
>JAAEPA010000072.1 GCA_024222475.1 Gammaproteobacteria bacterium
GGGGATCATCTTAATCAGCTTGAGCTCAACCGGTCACGCACGCTTGCCGGAACTACACGATATATCAACGTGGGCTTGGTGCGCCGAAGGGAGTGCGTACCATAGTCCTCTGGATTGCCACCAGTGAGATCAATCCACGACTTCACAATCCTTGCGTACTGTCGTGTTGAAATGTGCGGCGAGTCATGCAGACGGCTAGAAAACAGGTAGTCATTCCTGGCCAGTTTCGCCTTGGTGATCCAGGCTCGAACCGAAGCTCGCGTTTGCTCGGTCAGCTCGAACCGGACCGGCTGCTCGGTCTTCTGCTGCATGACAGTGGCACGAGAAACGATGTGTTTTCCTTGCGCCACATCCGTGACCCGGATCTTCACGAGATCACATCCGCGTAATTTGCTATCGATCGCAAGATTGAACAGGGCAAGGTCTCTGACTTTTTTCGCAATCTGCAGTCGTATACGGATTGCCCAGATCTCTTCGCGCTTAAGCGGAGGTTTCTGTCCGATCAGCTTACCTTTGTTCCAGGGAACTTGACTGGCGCTAGGTCCTTTTCCTTGTAGGTTGTCATCCATATTCTGTTTCCCTCGTTGTTGTTCAGGAAACAGAATATTAGCTCTTCGTTACCGATGGACGCTTTCCGACCCTGAGCGGTCATTCGCACCAAGATATTTGAACGGCAGAAAGTGAGCGAAAAAAGACGTTCCACACTTGCTCAATGTGTGGGTTCTGATCAGCGATTGTATCCGCCTTTGTCGCGGTGGCCCTTGTCTTTAGGACTACAGATGACTTCGCCGTCCCCATCGCAGGAGATATCACATGAAGATGCACAGGAATCATGAAATCGGTTCCTCGCACGGTGGAGTCGAACCTTCGCTGCGTTATTGCTGATGCCTTCCACCACCGCGATTTCTTTAACTGGGGTGCCATCCATGTAATACATAATCAGAATTCGCCGATCTGCTTCGAGTAAATTGGTGATTCCGTCCTGAACACAAGTATCTACTTCCTTTTTTTCCATCTGACGCATAATACCTTCCGACGATGAGACTTGGATCTTGCTCTCATCTAGATTCAGTTCGGGTTTGGAGGAGCGGGCTCTGAAATAATCTACACATACGTTTGAGGCGATCTGGAATACCCAGCTGGATAAAGTCGACTCTCCCCGAAAACTATCCCAGTTCCTCGCCACTTTGATGAGCGTATCTTGAACCAAATCCTCTACATCCCGCTCATTTCTCGTCATTTTTGCGATGAAGGCGGTTAGCCGTGGTCTGTAGACAAACAGAACAGAGTCAAGTGTAGTGTTTGCGGACTGAGTATTCATTCCTTACCTAAGGTACTAATGATGCAGTGAAATTCTTCATCATCTATTTCACCTGCGGCGTAGCGACGTTTGGCTATATCCGTCGCGGATTTATCAGAACGTTCTCCAGTCTGATCA
>JAAEPA010000073.1 GCA_024222475.1 Gammaproteobacteria bacterium
GCATGAACAGAAAGACCATGATCTCCGCCACCACGCCCACAGCCCATAGCACCCCTATCAGGGTCCTCGAATAGCCATGATCTTCGAGATAGATACTGAAAAAGGCTACAGCGTCAGAATGCGGTTGGATTTATGGGTTGGAGAGTTAATGATGGCGATGTGGAGCGCGACTTTTGGCAGCGGCAGCGATTCGGTGGTCCATCTCCTCAGTCCTAATCACGCGGCGGTCCGGCGTAGACAGGGAGGCACTGGCCAGTTGGAGCTCGGTTCCGAGATCTTGCTGCTGATCGCCAACAGGCAAACCCTTCATGCGGTTTTGATGCCGCTCAAGATCCAGATGAGCAAAGGCTTCGGCTAGATGATTCAGTGAACCGCATACGAATGTGACGTAGTCGGCGTGCTCTAAGTTATAGACCAGAACGGCTTCAGCTGGCAGTTGCTCCAGATCCTGGGTGAGGTTTTTTCGTCCGCTACGCCGCCGCTCATCATGCTTGAGTTCCCCAAAAAAGTTTTCTGCTGGAAAGTTGGTTCTAACCACCAGCCTGACACCACCTCCGGCACTCTCAGGCAAGTGGATTGCGTGGCCCCAGAGGTTAGCACCATGGGTCTCGATGTGCTTCAAGACGATGTCAATGGCCTCGCGGATATCCTGGGCCGGTCCTCGTTCTGGCCGCCGTTTCTTGAGCGAGGCGATCAGTTCATCGAGTCTACCTTGCATCCGATGAAGGTCCTGCTCCGTCTCGTCCTTTTGGGGTA
>JAAEPA010000074.1 GCA_024222475.1 Gammaproteobacteria bacterium
CCAAGGTGATGGGGCTCGAACCCGAGGAACTGATCCGGCGTTTTTTGCTGCATGTCTTGCCCAAGGGCTTGATGCGCATTCGTCACTACGGCTTTCTCGCCAACTGTTGCCGCAGGGACAAGCTCAAGCGAATCCGCGCCGCGCTCGAGCTCGACAATGAATCGCTCGATGAGCACCCGCACGAAGAAGACAGTGCGCCAACACCACCCGCTACCTTCGAGGGCTATCCTTGCCCGAAGTGCAAGACGGGCATGCTTCGGGTCATCGGCGAATTGGCGCGCTGGCGGTTCGAGGGCGGATGATCGCAATCTAACCGCTACCGATTCCGAGCCTTCAGGGAGGACATTGAACGGACCCTGCACCGAGGGTCTTTGGCCGGGTGCGGCTCACCGCCTGGAAAAGGTCTATAATCGGTACATATTTGGCAGAAAACAACTCAAGAATGAGAATCGTGTGGGGGGAAATACGGCTGGAATAGCGTTCAAAAGGTCCTAAGAGTATGGGTGCGTCGCCAAGTAGGCCCGCTCAATCAACTCCCCTGAAATACAATCCCCTTATAATAATGGGTACTGAGCCAGCGCCGTGCAAATCAGCAAGGCGGCTTAGTCCAAGTGTGCCACGAACAGATCCATAAGGATCTGAAGCTATAGATAAGATGAAGGTAGGCCCTTCGAAATCGGTTTTCGGAAGCAGGTTTCAAACCACTCAATGCTGCTGTGATAAAGAGTCATGGTAGTGAGCGATTGAGGAAAGGCATTGATAAAATGTCAGGTGAGTACCAAAGAGGTGAACGCAAGTGAACCATTGATGAGGTATCGAAAAACCGATTGATGTCGTC
>JAAEPA010000075.1 GCA_024222475.1 Gammaproteobacteria bacterium
CCTTGCAACGCGTCCTTACGAACCCGTCTATGCTAGGCTGAAGGGGGAATTTGTTGACCGGCCGGCAACCGGCTTTGCCGCAGACTACGATGGGACATTCGAAGTTCACCAGATCCTGTCGGTTTCCAGGGAGAAGATAGCGGCATGTCATACCCAGCCGATGTCGGCAAACTCCGAATCGACTGTCAATTCCGAAGCGAAGACCTACGTCTTCGTGTGCGAAGATAAATCAGCTTATACAGTACGCGCCACGGAAACCGAGACCTGGCTGTTCCGGCCCGAAGGAACACTCAAACTCTCGTCCGTGCCCGCTGAGGATGGGGCGAAGTACTCAGACGGCAGCTTTAAACTATGGATAAAGGGGCAGCAAGCCGAGCTTGGTGAGATCGGCGGTACTCGAAAATCATGCCGCAACGACCGGCGACGCGCGATCTGGGAGAAGGCCAAGCTCGAGGGCGCGGATTTCCGAGCCGTGGGCAACGAACCGGGATGGAATCTGGAGATCCGGGAAGGGCGTCGTATCGTGTTGGTGACCGACTACGGGGCATCTCGTATCGAGCTTGCGCTGCCGGAGCCAATGGTAGACACCGAGGCCCGTACCACGCGCTGGAATGCCGGTGAACTGACACTCGAGGTGATCGGCCGCCCCTGCCGCGATTCCATGAGTGGGGAGCCGTTCGAGGCGAGGGTGGTGGTGACCTGGCAGGGAAAGATGCTCAGGGGATGCGGGCGTGCGCTGCACTGAATTAAAAAAATTGAATAACGGCTTGCGGCGCTCACTATCATCTCTGAAATTTACGAAAACTTTTTTGAATGAGGTACTCCATGAGCACAGCTGCGCATGGAATCACGGCGATTGTATTACAATTGGCCCCGATGAATCTACATGGTATTTCAAAGTGGTTCTCCCTAGGCTTGTTCTTTACCGGTCTGATGTCCCCGTGTTTTGCACTGGATCCACAACCACGGCTATGGAGCCATCTTCCAATGGGAACAAACTTTGTCGGTGTTGGTTATGCCTATACCGAGGCCGATATTTTTGTAGATCCTGTTATCCTGCTTGAAGATGTGAAAATGGAGTCGCAAACCTGGGTCGGGAAGTATATCCGAAGTTTTGAACTTTTCGATAAATCGGCACGAATCGATGTCACACAAGCCTACCGGGAAGCGCAGTGGACCGGGTTATTGGATGGCGTTCCCGCCTCAACTTCAAGAAGTGGCTGGGCAGATACACTGCTGCGACTTGCGCTAAACCTGTACGGTGCTCCGCCATTGAGTGGTAAAGCGTATGCGGCCTACCGAGCCAAGGCGGCTATTGAAACTATCGTCGGAATGGGATTGGTAGTGCGGTTGCCGACTGGGGAATACATGGGAGATACATCGATCAATATTGGCCAAAACCGGTTTGCGTTTCGCCCTCAACTCGGCGTCATCCATAAACGAGGGAAGTGGTCAGCGGAAGTCACGGGTGAAGCCGCGTTCTATATGGACAATGATGAGTTTTTCAATGGTAATACGCTCGAACAGGAACCGCTTTATTTTGTCCATGGCCACCTCAATTATTCGTTTCGCCCGGGGCTCTGGGCGGGGGTGAGCTTGGGTTATGACTACGGCGGAGAAACTACTGTAAATGGCATAGCCAAGGATGATCAACAGCAAAATATCGCCTGGGCGCTCAGCCTTGCATATCCTTTAAGCCCTCAAGCCGGCATCAAGCTTGTTTATGTTGGTGCTCGTACACAAGAATCAGTCGGCCTTGATTCTGATGCCTTGGTTGCGAGTCTGTCCTTCTTATGGTGAAGGTAAAAGGCACCTTTAAAGACAAGCGGATTATGATCCCGGTTGTGCCGACTTGCCTCAACACTGGGCGAGTATCAATGCCCCCTTTGACCTTTTCGGTATTCCCGAGGTGACTGACCTGTCCATGACTTGAACGCCCTGGCAAAGCTGGTCGGGTTGGTGAATCCAAGCGATGTGGCGATCTTCGCAATGGGCTTGTCGGAATGAATCAGATCTTCGGCAGCGCGGTGTTTCTTCAATTCGACTACCTCCGCGGACAAAGTGGTGCCGCTGACTTTGAGCTTGCGCTGCAGCGACTGACGGCTCATTCCCGACAATTGTGCCACGTAGTCGACATTCTGGCTGGCGTTGTCGAGATGGGGCATCAGGGTTTGCCGGAGTGCATCCACGAACTCGACCGGAGGGTGAAGCCGGTTCTGATCAATTGACGAAACCTGGAGCAGTGTGCGTTGATCCAGTGGTTGCAGTAACCATCCTGTCGGAAAATGGAGCACCATTCCCATCCGGTCGCCACCGATTATTGTGACGCCCAGGTACCCGCTCGGAAACACCTCAGGATTGCACACCTTCAGCCGTACATTTTTGGCGTTCCAGCTGGAACCGGCCCCCCGGCGGAGCAGGCCCAGCGTGTAGGCTGCAGTGAATGCATCGTTTTGAGCAGGAGCGATTTCCTGCTCGCTGGTTCGTATCTCCTTGAAGGCCGTATGGTTTGCACCGATCTCGAGGGAGTGGCGAGCCGACGACGCCTCGTCCTTGGCAGCCCGAATGAACCGGATGAGGAACTCACCGAGGGTCGTCGCCAGGGAGACCGCGTCGACGAAGGGTGACCAGCTGCTCAGCTCCAACGATTCGCCCACGTGCACACCCAGGTACGGATCGTTTGCCGCCCGAGCGGCATCCTCCAGAAACCGGTGGATGACGATGATCGGGACGAACACGTTCGGATCGATCACCGTCTCACGTACCAAGCCATTGGCCGTAAGAACAGCATCTGTGTCCAACCGCAAACGGTCCAGCATTTGCACGAACGGCAAGATCAAGTTAAGGCGAACCAAAGGAAGGGAGGATTTTCCAATGGACTCGTGCGGTTTATTCCAACATTGCATACGGACGAACGATACCAGGGTAAGTAAAGATATTCCGCTGAACCTTGCATTTTCTGCGAATTATCTTGGTTGTGTGATGCAAGCTGCAAGGTATTGGGGAGGGGTTCTGTTAACCTGTCTAGTAGTCACAGTGTAATATTACCTAGATCCTGCAAGTGATCGCACTTGCAGGATCTAGGTAATAGTGTAAAGCAGATATGATCGGTCCTGCTAAAACATCGGACTTCATTATGTTTGAAATTGTGTGGCAAGTTCAAACATGGAATCTAAATGACATTACTAAAGATATGGAAACTCAATGAACAGTAATAGATGTGTCGAGGCTATGCGGTTGCTCTCATGGATTTCGGTTGTCATCTTTATCCTTATTTCGTTTGGTTGTGCACAGGATATCTACGGCAGAAAGGTGGTAGGTGAAACAGCACGTATTTCGTTAGCTGATGCCGGTATCGAATACCTGGCACGGATCGATACTGGGGCGCGTATTACCTCGGTACATGCACTGGACATGGAAGTGCCGGGTGGTTCTGAGGACAAAAAAACCAATATCGGAAGAATGGTCACATTCTATACCGAGAATGAAAAAGGCGAGAGTAAAAAGGTCACCACCGAGATCATCGACGTTTCCAGTGTTCGTAACGCGCAAGGTGTAGAATACCGCTACGTGGTAGATCTGAATCTCAGTTGGAGGGGGATCAACAAGCGCGGTCATGTGAATCTTCGAGACCGTTCAGCAATGTCATATAAGTTGCTGATTGGGCGCAACTGGTTGTCCAGTGATTTTGTAGTCGATGTGGATAAATCTGAGGGTATTATAGAATGAATTTAAGAACAGCTATGCCGTGCTTGATTGCGGCCAGCATACTGTCGGTGGTGCCACCTTTGAGTGCAAGCCCCGCACGCCTGGACGACAAGGTATGTCAGGACATTGCGGGGTTCAAGATAATTGGTGAGATGGAACACGTGACATTCAAGCCGGAACAACTTCGTCTGCAGGCGCGGATCGATACGGGTGCTCAGACGTCATCGCTTGGTATTATGTCTCAACAGCCTTTCGAACGTGATGGAAAGAAGTGGCTGCGTTTTTCTGTAAAAGATACTGACAGTGAAAAAACAATAGATTTTGAAAGGCCTTTGATGCGTACCGTCAAGATAAAACAACAAGCTGCTGAAGCAATGGAACGTCCAGTCGTCAAACTGAAAATAATGCTGGGTGGTGTGGAAGTAGAGCAGGAATTCACGCTTGCAGACCGTTCGAAGTTCAAGTTTCCTGTTTTGATCGGGCGCAATGTATTGGTTGGTAGATATATCGTTGATGTAAACCGCAAGTTTTCCACAATGGGTATGAGAGAGCGAGAACAATGAAGACACGCTCACAATTTTATGTCTTAGTGGGAATCCTGCTCTTCATCGGTATTAGCCTCACTTTATATAAAAAACTTGCACTGGACTTTACCCTGACGCCGGGGGGTACGGAAACCGTCTGGCAGATTCAGGCTCGCATTCAATTTGATGCAGAAGGTGGCCCGGCTAAAATTAGCCTGACCCTGCCGCAGGTCGACAAATCACGCAAAGTGGTCTTTTCCGAAAATCTTGCCCAGGATTACAAGTACAAGATCATAGAAGAGGATAAGGGACGAAAGGCTGTCTGGAGTCGTGAAGATGTGCAAGGGATTCAGACGATCTATTTGCGGGCTGATTTTTATCAGCCCGGCAGCGCGGAAGCGAGCATGCCGAAGCCGCAGGGCAATCCTGAAGAAAAACTTGATGGCCCGTTAAAGCTGGCAGCGGAAAAGATACTGCTCAAGGCGCGGGAGTCTGCCGCTACAGATTTGGATATCGTCATCAAGGTGCTGGGACAGATGAACGCAGAGAGCACGTCTTCCAACGTACTCACCTTGTTGGAGGGACTCAAATACCGGAGTGAGCGCATGAAGCAGGTTGGGAATGTCCTCGCTCTGAATGGAATGCATTCAAAAGTGGTGAGAGGGTTACGGTTGCAAGGCAAGTACACGCAGCGTTCAATAAGTACATTCATCCAGGTGTATGCCGGAGATAAATGGCTTCTGCTGGATCCGGACGCGCTAACTGAAATTCCATTCAAAGAAGTTGTCCTGTGGCCTGACGATACGGGGGGCCTGTTGGATGTGTATGGCGGGAAAGAATCACGCATTGATTTGTCTGTTACCAGCACCCGGAAAAGTGGCGGGCAACTGGCTGTGGAGGCTGGGCGGAAGAGCAGCAGTGCACTGATTGATTTTTCGATATACAGTCTGCCGATCCAGGAGCAGAATACCTTTAAGTTGTTGCTGCTTATCCCGCTTGGTGCATTGGTGGTGGTGATTCTGCGCAATCTTGTGGGTATCCGTACCTCAGGAACATTCATGCCCATCCTGATTGCATTGACATTCATGCAGACCACACTACTGCTGGGGCTGCTGTTGTTCCTTGTTGTCGTTGGCGTAGGTTTGATTATGCGCTCCTACCTGAGTCATCTGAATCTCCTATTGGTGCCGCGTATCGCCGCAGTGTTGGTTTTTGTGATCATTATCTTTGGGGCTATCGGCATCGCCAGTCACAAGCTAGGCTGGGAAGGAGGATTGGCCATCACATTTTTCCCCATGATTATCCTCTCATGGACGATCGAGCGCATGTCCATATTGTGGGAAGAGGAAGGGCCCCGTGAGGTGTTCGTTCAAGGTAGCGGCAGCTTGCTAACCGCATCGCTGGCCTATCTGCTGATGATCAACTCCCATGTTGAACATCTGGCGTTCAATTTCCCCGAACTGTTACTGGTATTGTTGGCCATTATTATCATGATTGGCAGCTATAGTGGCTTCAGACTGGTTGAGTTGAACCGCTTTGAGCCTATGACACGGGAATAGTGCGATGATCAGATTCGCTACGCCGGCCAAGCTGAAAAAAGCGGGTGTTGTCGGCATGAACCGGCGCAATGTCGTATTGATTGCGCAGAACAATCCACGGCGTCTGTATCCCCGCGTTGATGATAAGCTTGAGACCAAGCGGATTACGCGTGGCGCAGACATCACAGTACCCGCCATGATCGGCGTTGCACGCACCCAGTATCATGTCAGACAGCTAGGTGAGTTCCTGAAGGATCACAAGGAGTTCGTTATAAAACCATCCAAGGGTAGCGGCGGCAAAGGAATTCTGGTCATCACTCGTCGTGATGGTGGCGACTTTGTCAAACCAAGCGGTACTCGGATCTCCCTCAAGCAATTGCAGCATCATGTTTCCAACACCCTTAGCGGACTGTATAGCCTCGGCGGCAAACCTGATGTGGCAATGATCGAGGAACTGGTGGAATTCTCTGATGTATTTGATGGTTTTTCCTACGAGGGTGTACCCGATATCCGCGTCATCCTGTTCCACGGTTATCCGGTGATGGCGATGACCCGTCTGTCCACGCGCGAATCGGATGGTAAGGCTAATCTCCATCAGGGTGCGGTAGGACTGGGCATCGACATTGGCACCGGCCAGCCGCTCAAGGCGGTACAACATGGTCAGCCGGTGGAAAAACATCCCGATACTGGTAGGAAACTGTCTGAACTCAAGGTACCTTACTGGGAAACTCTGCTGAAAATTGCAAGCCGCTGCTATGAGGTTACCGGACTGGGTTATCTGGGTGCGGATATCGTTCTTGACAAAAGCCGCGGACCATTATTGCTGGAACTCAATGCCCGGCCCGGATTGGCGATTCAGATTGCAAACGGCATGGGTATGCAATCCCGATTGTCGCTGATCGACTCTCAGCTAGACCTTGATCGTACAGCGGAAGAAAGGGTAGTGTATTCAATGAAAGTGTTTGGGAAACAGGGTTCCTGAGCGTAGTTCAACAGAAGTGGATTTGAACACCGGACTTCCCTTCAAACGATTAATAACGCCGTATCAGTACTTACTGAAGGCCTAAAAAGGCTTCTTACCTTCACCCGAATGTGTTCTACAACAGCCTCTCAAGGACAATAGTTTGGCGCATACAGACCTGACTTATACGCAATGAACACGTAACATGCCGCATTACAATAGCTGAAATAGGACTGTGGATGAAGACAGTAATAATGAAGCTCATGCTGCTGTTCTTTTTTTTTCCCCTTACGCTAATCAGTGGGGGTTGCGTATCCGTCCCTCTCGAGCAAAACGTTCTCAGCCATACCCTGGAAAACAACAGCACACGATCAGCGGGGCGTTGTGATCTAAGACAGCTTGCTGCTGCGCCCCATCCGCAAACCCAGAATATCTCAGCGCTCAATGCTGATGGTTTCTCGCTGCTAAGCTGGAACGTTCAAAAGGGCAATCATGATCAGTGGGAAAACGACCTCAGGCGATTGGGAGCTGATTACGATATCGTCACCTTCCAGGAGGCCTTTTTGGATGCTGGATTACGTCAGGTATTGGATGAACATAATTATTTTTGGAGTATTAACACGGCATTTCATCTGCACGATATCGCAACCGGCGTATTGACGGCTTCAAAAAAAAGGCCTCATTATACCTGCGCGTTCCGTACTGAAGAACCTATTATCCGATTACCAAAAACAATTTTGATAAACCGGTTTCCGCTTACTGGACAGCCCGCTAGTCACCTGCTCGTGGCCAATCTACACGGCATTAATTTCGAGCTGGGTGTGACTGGCTATAAGCGTCAAATTCTGGCGTTGCAGGAGATGCTGAGTCATCACCAAGGTCCTATGATCATCGCGGGAGACTTCAATAATTGGAGTGATGAAAGATCAGAGGTAGTCAAGCAACTCGCCGCCTCACTGTCCCTCAAAATGTTGACATACCGCATTGACGATCGCAGCACCGTATTCGGCAAAACTGTTGATCAAATTCTCTACCGAAGTCTTGAGGCGTTAGATCATCGAACCTATCGTGTCGCTACCTCTGACCACAATCCATTGATTGCCAAGTTTCGGGTAAAACGAGCAAACTGAGAAGCTGTTTTAAAACCCCTCAGGTGAGTGTAAGACAAGGCATAAATTGGTGAGAAAGCGCAGTTTACACGGGAGTAAATGAGCATTTCGAACCGATTTATAACGCCGTATCGTGCCAGCTGAGGGATTTTAAAACAGCTTCTAAAGGCCAGACCATGAACAGCTTAACCACTCATTTACGCAAGGTCCTGCTGTCTGCATGTATTTTCCTATTTGTTTCGATTTCCGTAACTGCGGGTACTGAAGGGGAAATTCAATATCTGTTGCAATACATAGGGAACACGGATTGCAGCTTTATTCGAAACAACAATACATACAGTGGTATGAAAGCAAAGGCGCATATTGAAAAAAAGTATGCCTATGCCCAAGCTTGGATACAGTCCACTGAAGATTTTATCAGGCTCACCGCCACCAAAAGCAGTATTTCCGGAAAATCCTATCTGGTACGCTGCCAGGGTGTCGAGTATCGCAGCGCGCAGTGGCTGAGCAGCAAGTTGCAGCGCTTTCGAAATCTTAATAAGTGATTTGGAATGCTGCTGAAATAACTTTCCTCAGTAGTTACCTTCTTATACCTGCCCCACAGGGAGGAAACACTATTAATTACGGGCAAACTGCCTGGTGGTCTATCAACATAGTATTGATGGGTACAGCGAGGCGAGAAGCGGCTAGCTGCTAGGCGTGTGACCGCAGGACTAGCTGTAGTGTGTCAAGGGAGCACAACAACGCAGATGGCCGCTTCTCGTCTCGCCCGAAGGGAGCCCCCCAAATGCGCCACTGCGGCGTTGCGGTCCTTGAAAAGGGTATGTCCATTCCCTGCGGACCGCGCCTTGCATTGACGCATTTGGGGGGCTCTGTATCCATCAATACTCTGTTGGTAGACCACTAGGTATTCACGCTTTCTCCCACTCGCGCGATAACCTCTAGGGCAAAACCATCGCCCGCTTCTGCGTACACATTCCAGGCAGCATCCACGCCGGCTTTCTTGAGGGCTTCGATTTCCTCTGGATATTGCGCCACTGCAAGCAAATGACCGGAATCTGTCCGACGTGGTTGGATATGCCGGGCTACGCCGAGGTTCTGCTCGAGTTCAGGCATCGCCAGCAATACCACATTGACCTTGCCGCGCTGGCACCTCTCCCAGAATTCATCGTCGGTGGCATCCGCGATGATGACGTTTCGATCAGCATCTTGATGGCGGTTCACCACATCGGGCTCTACGTCCACTCCAATGATCACATCGCCATAGCGTTCCTTCAGGGTATCGTATGCACCCGTGCCGACACGGCCCATGCCAATGATGGCAATGCGGGCATCGCCCGGATCGATGGGGGCGTCCTCGGCTAAGCGTGTCTGGCTTTGGAAGCGCTTGACGCGCGATTCGATAGCCGCATAGATTGCAGGGCCCCGGGCGTTTAACGGCGATGCCGCGATGAATGTCAAGGTCAACGCCAGCGCTACGATCACCAGCCAATCTCCGCTCAACCAGCCGTTTGCCACGGCGATGGTGCCTACGATCAGACCAAACTCACTGTAGTTTGCCAGATTGAAAGAGGCTAAAACCGAGCTGCGGACGCGCAGCCTGAAGCGCGTGAATATGAAGAAAAACAGCTTGACTTTCAGTATGACCGCCAGCGCCAGTACCAGCGCCACCAGCAATGCGGATAAGGTGATATGTCCGGACATGCCGATGCTCAGAAAAAAACCCACCAGCAGGACATCCTTGATACTCATCAGCTTTTTCGACATCTCAGACGCCGAGGGGTGAGCGGCCATCAGCGCCCCGATAAGCAGCGCGCCCAAGTCGCCCTTCACACCCGCCACCTCGAAAAGCCCTGACCCTCCGAAGGTCAGCGCCAATCCCAAGAGCACCAGCAGTTCGCCATGGCCCGCACGGCCCATCACCCTCATCAGCACACCGCGCAACGCAAAGAGTCCGAACAGCGCGAGTGCCCAGATAGAGGGTATCTTGCCGGTGGACACGGCGAGAAACAACACGGCGAAGATGTCCTGCATGATCAGGATGCCGATAGCGATCTGACCGTGTCTGGATTCCATTTCACCTTTTTCTTCGAGTGTCTTGACGGCGAACACCGTACTGGAGAAACTCAGTGCAAAGGCGATCAGCAAGGCGATTTTGAAATCTACATCGGAGAAGACTGCCAGGCCGCTCAGGCTTACCCAGAAGAGCACGATCCCGAATACCACTATCACGACCAGCATGTGCAGTGTGGCTCCGGCCCATACGACCGGTTTCAGCAGCGAGCGGACATCCAGTTTGAGGCCGATGGTGAACAGCAGCAGGGTCACCCCGAGTTCGCCGAGCTCTGTGAGCAGATCGTGATCGACGTAGCCGAATAGGTTCAGCACAAACCCCGCGATGAGGTAACCTATCAGCGGTGGCAGGCCGATGCGTACCGCCAACAGCCCGAATACCAGGGCGGGTCCGATCCAGAATAGGTCGTTCATGGCAGATACCTGGGGTGCATAGGCGAGATTCCCTTAATGATCAGTGCAACGATGGTGAGTGAGAGGGGGATCGGGTTACCGAATTGATTTTGTGACATTTTGAGATTGTTGTGTTCGATTAGGATCCGTCTCCTGTGAAAAACCAGGAATTGCACAGATTTCCCGATCCTATCGTTATGGGTATAATTGACAGGATTCCAGGTCGAGCAGCTCACATCAGGTAAAAAGCCGGTGGCTATTTATTGGGTTATACTTACGCTTGGAGATCTTTAGGTCAATCAGAATGCACCTAAGTAAAATGAAAAAAAATAATATACTAACACGGAGTCGTTTCTTCTATCCTTTCTTCGCACCACGATCATCCGTTCTTATGCTCGTCGTATTGGCGCTCCTGCTACAGATGATGCCCGGATTTGGAATGGCGCAGGAACATGCGGTACAGGTATCGACAGGCCGGTATGAGCAGGGCAAGGCCCACACTTATCTTTTATCTGAGCTGAAGGCAGGTCAGACCGTATATGTGTACGGGGAAAATCGATCGGGGAATATTGATCCATTCCTGGCGCTGGCAAGTACCGAACTCGACCAGGCCGCCCTAATCGAGACCTTTGAACAACAAGTCGATAAGGCCCTAAAAGAGGGCAGAGATCCGCTTATCGTGGTACCGAAGGTTGCTGACCAGTTTTTCCTGGCTTGGGATGATGATGATGGAAAAGGCCATGCTGCGGCGCTCGAGTACACCATTGCATCTGACGGTGATTATAAACTCCTAGTCTTTGGTTCCCCGTTTTCGCCAGGGAAGGGGGAATTCACACTGACGGTAGGTTTGAATGCGCCTGAGGTGCTGGAGGGTATCTCACAGTCAACTCAAGATAACATCGCCATGCTCATCGGGGTGGGGATGGGTGATCGAGAGACCTTTGCGGTTCAAGATCTCACCGGTAATATCACTGAAAAAACTCCTGATAGATTTTATGCGTTGAAGGACGTCGAGGCAGGGGACAGCTTCTATGCCTATGTCGAAGCTGCCTCGGGGGATCTCAAACCGATCTTGCGACTCGAGGATTTTAGCGGCAAGCTGGTAGGCTCTGGGAATATGGGCGGCACGGATACGCACGCCGGCCTGCAATATATATTTGCCGAGCCG
>JAAEPA010000076.1 GCA_024222475.1 Gammaproteobacteria bacterium
AATGGAGAAAAACTTCTCGAAGTCACCGTGCTGCCAAGGCGCAACAGTCAAGCGATCTGCTCCTGCTGCGGTCGAGGCGCACCGCTGTATGACCGGTTGGGGGTGCGCCGCTTTGAGTTTATTCCGCTGTGGGGGTATCGGGTTTTCCTGGTCTACCTGATGCGACGCGTCGAGTGTGCGCACTGTGGAGTTAAAGTAGAGCAGGTCCCTTGGGCAAGGGGCAAGCGGGAACTCACCGATACCTATCAGCAATTCCTGGCGCACTGGGCGCAGAAGTTATCCTGGAAGGAAGTTGCGGTGAGTTTCCGCACCAGTTGGGAGAAAGTCTTCCATGCGGTAGAGTACATAGTTGAATGGGGCTTGCAACAGCGGGATCTATCGGGTGTTACCGCCATTGGTGTGGATGAGATCGCCTGGCGTAAGGGACACAACTACCTGACCCTGGTCTACCAGATCGATACGGAAAACATTCGTCTGCTCTGGGTTGGTAAAGCGCGAACCGTCAAGACACTCCTGCGCTTCTTCCGTTTCTTTGGCAAGGAGCGCAGCCAGCTGCTGAAGTACGTTTGCTCCGATATGTGGAAACCCTATATTAAGGTCATCGAAAAGAAGGCCGGACAGGCAGTGCATATTCTGGATCGCTTCCACATTGTAGCCAAACTCAACAAAGCCATTGACGAAGTCAGGGCCGGTGAGCATCGTCAG
>JAAEPA010000077.1 GCA_024222475.1 Gammaproteobacteria bacterium
AACACGATACGACGCCCTTCCCGGATCTCCAGATTCCATCCCGGTTCGTTGCCCACGGCTCGGAAATCCGCGCCCTCGAGCTTGGCCTTCTCCCAGATCGCGCGTCGCCGGTCGTTGCGACATGATATTAGAGTACCGCCGATCTCACCAAGCTCGGCTTGCTGCCCCTTTATCCTCAGCTTGAAGCTGCCGTCTGAGTACCTCGCCCCGTTCTCAGTGGGCACGGACGAGAGTTTGAGTGTTCCTTCGGGCCGGAATAACCAGGCCTCGTTTTCCGTGGCGCGTACTGTATAAGCTGATTGATCTTCGCACACGAAGACGTAGGTCTTCGCTTCGGAATTGACAATCGATTCGGAGTTTGCCGACTTCTCCCTGGAAACCGACAGGATCTGGTGAACTTCGAATGTCCCATCGTAGTCCGCGGCAAAACCGGTTGCCGGCTGGTCAACAAATTCCCCCTTCAGTCGGGCATAGACGGGTTCGTAAGGACGCGTTGCAAGGCCCTGGTAATCCGATGCAAGCTGCCGACGTAATACCTCTGGCGCGCTCACCCAATAGGTGCGTGTGTCATCACAGCGTTGTAGCGTGCGCGCTTCATGGCCAAATACCAGCAGTCCCTGCACCTGTTCCGCGGCCTGAACCGGCAGAACCATGCAGGCAATCAGACCCAGGCCCAGCGTGAGTTGTTTGCCGTAGTTGAATCGTGATTTCATTCTCCGCTTCTTCTTCCATTGCGGGTTGGGGTAGTTGTCCGTTTGTAGAAACATGTATACCCATGAGAACCGGCTTTCAAAGTGGCGAGATTACACGAACGAGGGCTGAGTTACCACGCAGACTGCATCATGCATATGAACTAACTTACTTAAAATGCAAGGTTAAGTGTAAATCGCTCCGTCGCCTTGCTATAGTCTCTACCCATACAGATCTTTACCAATCGCTGGATGATCCGCGATGGCATGTGCGGCGGGGCAGTTGATTCTTACCAACATGGGCTAAACCTAATGACAGAAAAAAAATCCGTTTTTAAAACCAACATCATTTATGGTCTGATTTTTCTCGTTCCACTCGCTGTCATCATTCTAGCAATGGCAAAGATCGTGGAATTTCTGCGGGGGATCGCAGAACCGCTTGGCTATCAGGGGATTTTCATCGGCGCAATCGTCGCTGCGGTAACTTTGGCTTTTTTTCTTGGCTTCTGTTTCGTTGTCGGCGCCTTCGTGCGCACTCGGATCGGCGCCTGGTCCTTCGACAAGCTGGAGAGCATGATTTTGCAACAGATACCGGGCTATGAAATTGTCGGTAACGTCCTAAAAGGCTTCACTAAGAACCAGGAGGCCTATTCGGCTGTGACGGTACAATTGCACGGACCGGGGACGGCCGTGTTTGGCTTTGTCATGGAGAAACACGAAAATGGTCGACTGACCGTATTCCTACCTTCATCACCGGCGTTGACGGTGGGCAGCATTATTGTGGTTGAGAGTTCACTGGTCACTTTTCTAGAGGCCGGTGCGAAAGACCTCGCAAACTGTATCTCCCAGTGGGGAATCGGGTCGAGTAAGGTCCTCAAAGGAGATCCTCAGTCAACCTGAGCCTCCTCCACAACCCAATAACGATTTCCAGAAAAGGAGCATAGTAGTCCGTAAGGAATGCGAATTAAATAACTTCCCTATCTGGGGCCGCATGATCGTTCGTTCGTATTCAAGGCGCGATAACAGGCGCATAGCCTCGCGCTATGTCACTGTTGGCGCAACACCGAAGACGGACGATCAGGCAAGTCAGATAGGGAAGTGTGTAGGTAGCATTCCCAAGCTAATAAACCTTGACGATATACTTCATCTGACCGCCCTGGATTGAGTTGATAAATACTGGACGATGAGCCTTGCCGTTTGAGTCGATGGAGATATAACCCGCCACGCCGACAAAGTTCATGGTTGAGCGAATCATATCGTTAATACATAGTCTGTTATTCGATTTCTCACACCGATTCATCGCATCGAGCAGGACAGCATATCCCTCGGCTCCCAACACGGTATAGGTAGTTCCCTCATTATCATATAGTGAATCGTATGCCTCACCCAGTCTCTCACCGTACTGGGTTGGCGTTATGCCGTGACTGGCAAAATCGGTGGCCAGCATATCCTCTAATAAATCTATTTCTGTTTTGTACTCTGACACTACCGTAGCTAACAGTCCGTCGGTTGCCATCATCTTGGGTTTCCAATCCAGTTTTTCAGCGGCTTTGGCAATGGAGATCAATTCCTCGGCGGCTATGGGGAGATAGAGCAGCTCGGGCGCTGAATCGCGAACGCTCGTTAATATTTTGGTGTAATCGTTGGCCTGCTTGGTTACAGAAATTGTGTCTGTAACCTGGCCGCCAATAGACTTGAATTTATTTGCAAATTCCCCGGCCAGGTGACTGGAATAGGGACTGTCAGGATTACTGAATATTGCGATTCGGTCAATCAGCAGCTCATCATGAACAAACAGGGCTGCAACCGATCCCTGAAAGTTGTCGTCAAAACAGAGTTGGCTGACAAAAGTGCTATGCCTCGTGATATCCGGGTGGGTGGCGAGCATCGCCAGGATTGGCGTGTTGTAGTCATCCGCAAGCCGTGCAACGCTTAGAACGGCGTCGCTGCCGGACAGGATCAGTATGGCAGCGACCTGATCCTCCTCGGCTAATTTCTTCACGGCCTTAACGCTCAGGGAGGGATCGTCTCGGTCGTCTTCGGCGATCAGTTCAATAGCGTCGCCATTCTGTAAATAGGTTTGCAGCTGCATGGCAGCCTTTATCCCCTTCAGACCCTCCTCGCCCATGCTGGAATTAGAACCGCTCAATGGAGCAATGATACCCACTTTTATCTTTGAACCGCTTGCCTGTATGACCGGTTTCCGGTCGCAACCGTGGAGCCCGACTACAAATGCGATAAGAATTATAATCGTTATTGAGCGCATCGTCCCGACCCTATGGTATATAGATAATAGTTGCCCGTATGATCAGCTTTTTATTAAAATTAGTCTGAATTTTCTCTCGGAATTGCGTCAGATCCTCTCGGGTCAAGTGCTCGCGCGCCAATAGCTCCATCATGATGATTTGTTTATCTCCACGCCGACTGAGATTGGCCTTCTGAATGATGATGTATTTCCCATTGACTAAAAATCGCTCTTTCTGCCAATTCCTTTCAACGGTCATTTTTTCAACGATGCGGTCGTAGGAAAGATAAAGTGGAACCGCAATCAATCCCAGGAACAACAACACAACCCCTACACTATGCTTGCTGCGCACCACGGATGAATAACCGAGTACGCGGAAAGTATACGTCGCCGCCAGAATAATGCCGATCAGATTAGTCGAAAAAAGTAGAAAGGCCTGAAAAAAGAAATAAAAGTCTCCCCGGCCAATCCCTATGCCGGCAACAGCCAGCGGCGGTACCAGCGCAACGGCTATCGCAACACCGGCAAGGCTCTGGATGATCTCTTTATACGACTTCGAATAGGCCGCCGCGACCCCTGAAATGATGGCTACGGCAAGATCCAGCAGGGTTGGGTTCAATCGGCCCTGCATCTCTTCCGTCATAGGTTTATGTGGAAACAGTTGAGCTATTAGGCTTGATGCTAACAGCGCAATCGTGATCCCTATGAGGATTTTCCAGGCGGAGTTTTTCAGTAAGCCCTGATCACTTCGCAACAGCCCCATGGCAAAAGACACGATGGGTGTCATCAACGGTGCCAGCAACATGGCGCCGATGATCACAGCTGCGTTGTCCAGATAGAGGCCGATGGTCGCCAGCATGGTACTGAGCACCATGAGCACGAGATAGGTAGAGTTAATCTTTGCATCTTCGCGTAACGCGCTGAACAGATCACGGAAGCGTTCTTCCGATGCGTAAGAGAAAAAGGGGAGTTTCCTTGCTTTTGTTTTGAGCAGTTCCTTTCCCTTGGGTAGATTATCAATACTGATTTTTCTTTTGGTGGAACCGGCCCGCTTATCTTTGTCTCGAAGCTTGGCTCCTATATTGACCCTTACCGCCGCCGGCACGATCTCGCAATGTAGTGGTGTATGCGTGCTACACTCACCATCGATAAGAACATCTAGCCTGTTTCCTGATTCGATATCGATCTGCTGAGTCTTGATAAGGCCAATCGTGCTGGGCCAGCGTTTGCGCACTGAAGAGGGCCAGAGGGTTTGCAGCAGGAACGATAAATACTCAGCCATCGAAAAGGGCGCAACAATAACCAATGAGATCATTGCGTCGGTGAAAGAACTGTCATGTGAGATCAGTCTAGATGCCAGGCTTCCCTGGTGATGCTGAACGATCATGCATCCACATGCCGCTGTTTTAATCTTTTGTTTAGCGTCAGTGATAAAATTAAATCTATGCAGCCTGAGCTCGGCAAGGTCTTGCTTGGCTTTGAGCAATATACTGCGCCGTCTGACATCTCCGGGGGTGTCTATGAGCGGGATTGTGCCAATGATCGCCTTGAACAGTAGAATTTTGCCATTGCACAAAATGATGTCTATGGCCTGTGCATCCTGTCGCAGTGCCAGTTCGATCGCCGAGTCTAAATTTGTCGGCAGGTCATAATAACGGGCCAGCCCTTTGCGTTTTTCCGTTGGAATAAGACCGATACTGAAATCGTGTTTCATGGCAAGACCTAAGACTGCCTTGATGGCATCCAATACCCCTGCAACAATCACATGTTCTATTCCTTCAAGCCATGCTGCAGGATCCTGCACAAAGGCATCGTAGGTAACAGGGGTAACCTCGACTCCAAAAGA
>JAAEPA010000078.1 GCA_024222475.1 Gammaproteobacteria bacterium
GCTTGATTTGATCGAACGCCCAAGCGCCGGTAGCGTAACCGTTCAGTCCCCTAGCCTTTTTTGGGACCCTCACCCTAAACCCTCTCCCCGAGGGAGAGGGGATTTGAGGAGGGGAACTCAACGCCTACCATCAGATAATAAAGAAAGGTTCATGATAAACTCCCAATATACTGTTTTCAATCAAGGATCAGGGTGATTCTAAGAGGCCGAATCATCCCATGTCTATAGGGATTTTCAATATGACGCTCAACCCCAGCAGTATCCGGGAAGTTGTAAACGTTCGTGCACACCCCACGGTAGTACGTTTACAAGACTTGGAGAAAGACAATGCCCGTTGGTTGAGTGATAGTTTTCTCATTACCCCCGAGATCAAAAACCATCTGCAGATTCTCAAGCGCGTATTTCGACAAAAATCCGGCGGCGGAATTTTTCTGATCGGTCACTACGGCTCGGGCAAGTCCCATTTTCTTGCCTACCTTACCCAGCAACTGCGTGACTCCTCTCTGCTACCCGCGCCACCCGCAGTCGTTCCCCTGTCACTGGTTAATTTTAGCGCCGCCAACCGCCTGGAGGATATTCTTTCCCAGGCCCTGGACATCCACAATGTAACCGGAGACCGTCGCCCTGCCTGGGAGGCCATGTTGCACCGGCATCCCCGGGGATTGCTGCTGGTGGTGGATGAGTTGTCGGAGTTCCTGCGTGCCAAGTCGGATACTCACGCCTTCACCGAGGATGTGCGATTTTTACAATATCTCGGGGAATGGGTGCAAGACCGGCCCTGCTGGATCATCGCTGCATTGCAAGAGGGCATCGAACATACCGGGGAGTTGGAGTACGATCTTTACCGTAAGATCAAGGACCGATACCCCCTGCGCCTGTTGCTCACACCCACCCATGTCAAAAATCTGATCGCCGACAGCATTCTGGTCAAGAAACCCGAATACCATGGCACCGTAGAAAATCTGCTGCGGGAGCTGAAAGAGACCTACCCAGGCTCGGCCCTGGACTTCGACGCCCTGCGCACCATCTACCCGCTACACCCCGTCACCCTGGAGCTCCTGGAAGAGGTAAGGGATCGCTTTTCCCAAGCACGGGGGGTTGTGGATTTCACCGTAACCCGCTTACAAGGGGATCACGCGCGCGGGATCACCCCCTTTCTCGACCAGCCCTTCGGCAATATGCTCACGGCCGATATCATCATCGATCATTTTAGGGATTTGTTCGAGTTACAGTCCGAGTTCCTGCCGCTGGCGCAACAGTTCTTCCCCTGGTATCAGAAACACCTCGACGAGTTATTCGAGCGTCCAGCACTACAGGATCTGGCCCAGCGCTTACTGAAACTGCTGGTACTCATTCATCTGTCACCGGCACGCGAGCAGCTCTCAGCAGCGGAGGCTGTCAACTGGCTGATGTTCAATGCCGCCCGCGTGGAACCCGAGCGCAATCGGAAGATCATCGATCGAGTCTTGTCTACCCTGGCGGAACGAGGCCGTTATGTCAGCGCCCACAGCGGGCGTTACCGGCTCAATCTGCGCGATGATGGGGCAGCGGCCCTGGATCGATTGCTCAAGCGTGAGGTCGCCAGCCTCCAGGGGCAGGACGCCATGGTGTTTGAGGCCCTCCTCCCACTGCTGTCAAACAGTCGATTCAATCCCCTTGCCCTGCCCCGAGACCAGTGGCAACACCGACAGGTCCAGTGGCAATTCCACCCACGCCATTACGCCGTGTGGCTGGGTCAACAAACACCCACGCCGGTGGAAGGCATTGGCCTGTGTATCCGCTTACCCTGGCACCGATCAGGGCCCATGCCGGGGGGATACACCCTGCAACCGGCCCCCATCGAACTCACCGCCGACCTCATTGAGCTCGCCGCACTAACGCGACTCAGGGAAAGACCGGGCGATCCAGAATTAGCTAGACGCATCGGCCAGCGTATCGAATCAGGGGGCCGACGATTCGCCCAACTGTTGCGCTCGGCCTGGCAAGAGGCTAGATGGATCCCGCCCGAGGGCGATTCTGAACCTGCCCCCCGGCTGGACGGAAAAACGACCCTTGATTCTTGGTTGAACAATCTCGCCCTGTGGATTCTGCGGCGCCGCTATCCCGCCTTCGAGCGCTTTGCACCTCGCCATGGCCCCTTACCCAAAGAGATCTGGCTGCGGTTCATGCGCTTTGCCGGCCACCATGATATCGGCAGTGCCGAGGCCGATGATCATGTCAAATTGATCCGTGAAGCCTATCTGGTACCCATGGGCCTGCTGCGTCGCAAAGGGCGGAAATACCATACCCCTGTCCATCTGGAGCGCCATGAACTGGTGCGCCTGATCACTCCGTTATTGGAACATAATCCATCGCCGCAGACCGTACACGAACATCTCTACGAACCCATCTACGGACTGGTGCCTGATCAGGTCAATCTGTTACTGGTATTTCTCTTGTTACAAGGCGAGATCGATATCCTCAAGGGACGCAAATCCTACCGGGACAGCTTCGAGACCCTGCCCAATCCATTGCATTACGACCGTGTCAGCCCCCGTCACGGCCTGGGCATGGAGAACATTAATGCCCTGCAACGACTTTGCCAGGGCCTGAATCTTCGCATCCCCTCGCAATGGACCGTATTGCTGCAACGCCGCTGCGCCGACCGGTTGATCGAGCTGCGACGCAAACATCTCGACCGCTTGCACCCCCTGCTGAGACAGGTGCAAGAATTGGAGCAGGGGCAACGGCTGGCCGAGCGTATCCAACATTACATCAACCGCTGGAATGCCCTGGACAAGGGCGAGCACCAACTACAGGGGCTGGAGCAGTTTCTGTTCGAAATCAGCCCGGTGGACGCTTTTCTGGAAGAATTTAGGGAATTCGAAGGGCTGCCGGAACACCTACAACGACTGCTCAAGGAGACCCAGCGCTACCTGCAACTCCTACAACATCCCACTGTACGGCAGCTGCTAGACGACGACGCCGGAAGCTTAGATGCCGATGAATTACCGGGACTGGATGAACCGCAGGCCCTTGAAGACTGGTTACAGCGAGCCACGCAATGCTATGAAGGCTATAAACAACACTACCGCCAAAGGCATGAGCGCTGGTGGCAGAATCTCTCTGAGCATCCGCTGTGGAGCTGGCAACCCCCAGCACTGTCTCACAGCCATCACCTCGGCCTGAATGAAACCCTCACTGAATTGAAATCCTGCCGCCACGAAGCAATGAACCGGCGTTGTCATGGTCTGGTCAATCTCGACTACCAACCACTGTGCAGCTGTGGATTCGATGGTGAGACCGCCCCTATTGAGTCTCAGTTGCAACGACTCGATGAGCTCAAGACATCCATTGAAACCGGTTTACGGCTATTTTTTCAACAGGAGGAGATCAAATCGCGGATGCGCGACTGGCAACGCGAGGGCATGGAAATGAACACCGCCACGATCTCTTACCTAGAGGGCCGGCGCCCTGCCCCCGAGGTCCAAGATGTAGAAAGTCTGGACCAGTATCTCAGCGGTATCGCACTGGCCACCGAGATGGCGCTTGAGCCCATTATCGACCTGCTTTGCCAACGAACCTGGAAACCGAGCGAGCTGATGGGCGAACTGCAACGCCGATTCACAGGCAGCGGGAAAAATCGGCTGCACTTTACCGGTCGGGACCAGGGCAATATCCCGGCCTCGGTGACCGAATGGTGTGTAAAACAATCCCTCAAACAAGGCATCGCCTTACCCAAGGCAATGCGACACAGGGACCTAAAGACCATCACCAAGATCTTGCGTCCCGAATGGGTTACCCCCAAGGCATTACATCATCTCGAAGATCTCGGCCTGGAACCCCACGCCATTCAACGCATCCTGAGTTGGATACTGGACGGACACATCCCCCTGCCGGAAACCAAAGGACCGGAGGATTCGCTACTCGATGCCGTCTCCACCATGATGCAACCACCATCGGTGCACACGCCCTTGCAGCTGGCTCGCTACGGCAATCAACTCTATCGTGCCCACGACAGGCTCCGACAGCTAGCTCCCAAGCGCTGGCTGGATCTGCTGGAGGGACTCGCCAATGTACCGCTGGAAGGATTGCCCTTACTTCCCGAGCTGTTATCCAAACATCCGCAGACACAATGGCTGATCATCGACGCCCTGGGATTGGCTTTGCTGGACCCCCTGCAAACGGTCCTGCTCAAGTGTTTTCCCGAATGGTCGCTGGAACAACCACGGTTTGCCCAGCGCCCTTCGACGACCACCACCGACGGCTGCTACCGCGAGCTGCTGGAGGCCGATATCAATCATCCCTTTGAAAAGATCAATGTCGTCGATGAACTGCTGCACAAAGGCATGCAACCCTTCGCTGACATTACGACACTGACACAAACCCAGCTTGCCATCGCCTGCCGACGCCTCAGATCTCGCTTCGACCCGCAACGTGCTCTACTCATCTTCGCCGATCATGGCTTCCGTATCGCCACCGACGGGCGCAGTTATACCCATGGCAGCACATCGACGATGGAGCAGGTGGTGCCGGTATGGCATTTAGTGCCTAAAAAACCGGTTTAAAAACCCTTACTGCGTAACCGTTCAGCCCCCGCCTCAAATTCCCTCTCCCTCGGGGAGAAGGGTTAGGGTGAGGGTTCGGGGACTGAACGGTTATCTTACTGCTGCTTCGACTGGGTAGCATCAAGCATTTGCTCGAGCTGTTGACGCTTCTGTGCCATCTGCTGCAGGAGCTGCTCGGTCTGCGGATCCTGCTTCTTCATGGCGGTAACCATATGCTCCATCAACTCGCTCTGCACCTTTTTCACCTTCTCACTCTGCAAGGCCTGACTTTGCGCCTTACGGTACGCCATCACCTTGTGCTGGAATTGAGCCGTCAGCTCCTGACGCTCGGTATCGGCGGTCTTATCACTGCTCAGCTGAGCCTGAAGCCCCTCAATCTCGGCCAGGTCCTGTATCGGGGTGTGGCCACCGCTCTTCATCTCCTCTACTAGCAAGTCGTTGAAGGTCTGCTCTTGTTTTTTAAGCTCTGGACGGGCCTGTAGGGTTTCGGCCTGGATCTGCTCCAGACGTTGCTGTGTCTTTACATACTCTGAACGGATCTGTTCAAACTCTTGCATTTGTTTGTTCTCGGTAGCTGTGCTCCCTTCCGACGCGCCACTCTGCTGTTGTGCTTGTAGTGGCGCAGCTGTGATTAATGTAAAGGCCACGGCAACAAGCATAAGCGCTTGCACTATGCCGACACCGCTAAAAAAAGGCGTAAATCGCTGAAAATCATTCATTTCGAATAGAACTCCTGGTAAGGCCATATAAAATGGATTTAGTGAATACCATCTCGTTTTGACTTGATGGATGGGTAGATATTTTTCCTAGCAGGATAACAACCTGCACCGGGTCAGTGTCAACTCATTCATGGTCCCCAACCCCAGCTTATTCTAGGCAGGATTATCCAATCTGTGACCAATTTCACATTAATTTACCCCGCAGGAAGGCGTTCGGAATTCCGCTTAGGAACCCCTGGGGAGTATTCTGTAAAGCTGGCGGTGTGTGCTCAGGTCTAATTTCCAGATATAATCAGTCACCACTGCGGCGATATTGGCCGCGGCGTTCACTCGGAAACTTAGATTTCTGACATAGATATCAATCTGATCTAACGGTGAAAAAGGAATTAATGATATGAATAAAACCTCATATTTAGCGATTGCGATGATGAGTCTAGCCCTCGCGTCCACGGCATCAGCGGCCACCCTGATCGAATCCCGCGCCGACCAGAACACCATGAAGATGTGGATCGAGGGAACTAAGTCTCGAATGGATATGCCTGAGCAGGATGGCTATGTATTGACCGACGCGGAACAGAGAAAGATGTATATCATCTCCGACAAGGAACGTACGGTCATGGACATGAGTTCAAATTTCAAATCCCAGTTCGACAAGTCGAAATCTGAGGATCTCGACATCAAGCTGGTAAAGAAACGCGCCGGCCCCACCATCGCCGGCTACCAAACGACGCACTATACCCTTTCCGCCAACGGCAAACACTGCGCCGATCAATATGTCTCGCTTAAGGTGCTCAGAGACCCTAACCTCAAGGAATATGCTCGCCACTCTGCGGGCATGTCCAATAATTCTCCCATCCGTGCACTGATGGATGCATGCACCTTAGCCTCGATATCGGCCACTGAGAGATTCCAGAAGATCGGTTTTCCATTACGCACCGTGGATGCCGATGGTGACAGGCATGAGGTAACTCGCATCCAGAAAAACGTCTCGCCCGGCCCCAATGCCTTCGAGGTACCGAAGGACTATCAAATCGTCGATATGGGCCAAATCATGCAACAGGCGCTACCCGGCGGGTTAGGGAAGTATCTGCAGCAGGGTCAGACCGAACAGGGAAATTCCAGCGGTAGCATGAACTCCGATGGCCAAGCAAACGACGCCTCGCCAATGGACGCCATTGGCGAGGCCCTAGGTGAGAGCTTGAAGGGTCTAAAGGGGATGTTTGGTAATTAGCCTGGATCTTTCGTACATTGCACACGCCCTCGGGAGAATATTATGCAGGATGTCGAAAACCTGTTGAAAACAGCGGTTAGTGAGGTAGAACGCTTGCTGCAAACCAAGGCGGTGGTAGGTGAACCTATCAAGATCGAAGACAGTACGATCACTCCATTGGTCAGCTTCGGGTTTGGTTTTGGAGCCGGTGGCGGAACGGGGAAGATGGGCGTTGCGGAAGGAGAAGGAATGGGCGGTGGCACGGGGGGGGGCCGGCGCGGGTATTAAACCGGTGGCTGTGCTCATCATCGACAATCACGGGGTACGTCTACAACCCATTAAGGGCGCCACAACTTCCGTTATGGGAAAACTCGTCGACACCCTAGGAGCCTGTAGTATTGTATATCCGATGCCAAATGTATATCCGAGCAAACAAACCAAAGGGTAATCTAGGTTTTGAAAATACTAAAGCATCTTTTTGATAGGAATTTGGCATGGGCAACCGCAATCAAGGAAGAGGACCCTGATTTTTTTTCACTGTTATCGAAACAACAGGCTCCGGAGTATCTTTGGATTGGCTGTTCAGACAGCCGTGTTCCGGCAAACCAGATAGTAAATCTACCTCCTGGTGAAATATTTGTTCATCGCAATATTGCAAATGTTGTCGTTCACACAGACCTCAATTGCCTTTCTGTAATACAGTACGCTGTTGAAGTCCTTAAGGTAAAGCACATTATTGTTTGCAGCCATTATGGCTGCGGGGGTATCAAGGCGGCAATGGAGAATCAGGGACATGGCATTATAGATAATTGGCTATGTCATATCAGAGATGTAAGTCGTTTTAATGCTGAAAAACTATCAGGACTAACGCACGATAAGAAATTCGATTTACTCTGTGAGCTAAACGTAATAGAGCAAGTAAAAAACGTTTGCAACACAACTATAGTGCAAAATGCTTGGGACATAGAGGCCACGCTATCCGTTCATGGATGGGTCTATAGCATTCAAAATGGAATCTTAAAGGATCTTGATATTTGCATAACATCAAGAGAACAGCTAGCAGAGAAATGTAAGAAAATATAGATGTGGGTAGGAGCAGACCTAAACTTCGGCTCGCGGTTTCCGGTCATGTCTTTCTATCGATGCGCTGCCGGAAAGAGACATGATTCATGTTTGCTCCTGGTAGGGTGGCGATCTGAAACCAAAAATCATTCAATAAACACCAATCCTCGCTTTTCGGAAACCCCGCAGGGTCGTAGCGACATCTTCTGGACTATTATCAATGAGTAGAATGATTGCATTTTCCTTTGCCACGTGAATCTCCTAAACTAAAATGTAACGTTGTTCCCTCACCAAAGACAGACTCCACCCTGATACAACCTCCGTGGCGTTCAACAACTTTTTGGACAATGGTCAAACCTGCCCCGGTACCCCCACCGAATTTATCCCGCCCATGCAGGCGCTGGCGCATGCCTGTCAAATCGTCGAGTTTTTCACGGGCCTGGAACTGTCCAAATCGCAAGCCCACTCGTTGATCGA
>JAAEPA010000079.1 GCA_024222475.1 Gammaproteobacteria bacterium
AGTTGATGGAGATGCGTTACAATCGCAAGTCGACCATCATTACAACGAACTTGTTATGCGCTGCAGCGCATAACAAGTTGAATGCGGAGTGGATTGTTATGCGGAGTTCCCTCTTGGCGAACCCCGCCAGTGTATCATTTTGACGATTTTTTACTCCGCATAAGAACACCGCCCTGCAGTGAGGTGATCAGTTTGTCAGTTGCCTTGAAACGCCCGGAACGCAATTTTGGTGCAACAATGGATTCCAGAGCCTCCAGCTTCACTAAAGGGTCGGCGCGTGTGTACATTTCAGTCGTTTGTATATTTGCATGTCCGAGCCAAAGACCGACTTTTCGGATGTCCTTGGTGGCCTGTAGTACCGTTAATGCGCAGGTATGTCGACTATGTCGTTGGAGACATAGTCGACACTATCTACCCTTCCGGACTATGTTGGGGTTTTGTTCAGCAATGTGATTTTCCAGATAGATATGTGAGGCAAGATAGACATAGTCTTGGCTGTCATCAGTCCCCAAGTGGGGAAAGGAGTCTATCATGAAGTGTATTATTGACAACCAAGTGGTTCTTACGCGAGCGCCGGAAGGTCCGCTCGCTACGCATATCAACTCGTTTGCGGAATCAGTAAGGGAGCAGGGATATGCAACGAAATCGATTCATCGGAAGGTCATGCTCGCTACGTGTTTTAGCCGATGGCTTAAACAACAAGGAGTCAGACTGCGCGGCATCACCTCGGATCATACCGCACGGTATTTACAATATCGTGGTCAGCAACTGCGACCTCACCCTGGTGATGCCGCTGCCCTCAGGCATCTCATCGACTTTTTGCGCCATAACGGGCTGATCCCCACCAAGGAGGCACCAAATCCTCGATTGACCCCGGCCAAGCAGTGCGCTCAAGGCTATGAACAGTACTTACGCGAAACTCGCGCCTTGGCCAACGCAACGGTAATTAACTATATGCCATTCATCCGTGAATTCCTCAAACGGGGTTTCGGCAATGGTCGAGTCACCCTCTCGCGCCTTAGGGCCTGCGATGTTGTAAGATTTGTACAGCGCGAAGCGGCGCGTTTGCATCTGAAGCGAGCAAAACTAATGACTAGTGCGTTGCGCTCATTTCTGCAGTACGCACGTTTCCGCGGGGAGGTGACACTTGATTTGGCCGCCGCTGTTCCAGTCGTGGCCAACTGGTCGATGCCGTCTATTCCTCGCGCGATTTCGGAGGATCAGATCCGTCAGTTGTTGGCCAGTATCGATCGATGTACTACGATTGGGCTTCGCGATTACGCCATCCTGCTGCTGCTCGCACGACTGGGTTTGCGTTCAGGTGAAGTGGCATTTCTCGAGCTCGGCGACATTGACTGGAACGTAGGGCTATTGCGCGTGCGTGGTAAAAGCGGCCAGCGCAACGAGCTGCCTTTACTCGCGGAGGTTGGCAAAGCAATCGCCGCTTACCTGCGGCATGGGCGACCGGATAGCTCGAGTCGCCGCGTATTTCTGCGCACCAAAGCTCCAATCCGTGGTTTTAAGGGCGCCAGTGGTGTTGGATCAATCGTACGGCATTCGCTCCAGCGCGCCGGAGTGGAGGCACCCACGTACGGGGCACACCAATTTCGCCACGGATTGGCTACTCAGATGCTGCGTCAGGGTGCTTCACTTGCCGAGATAGGCGAGGTGTTGGGGCATCGCCATTGGCAGACTACGAAGATCTACACCAAGGTGGATATCAAGGCCTTGCGTACGCTGGCCTTGCCGTGGCCGGGAGGTGCAAGATGAACACGCTTCGACAGGCCGTTGAGGAGTATCTGGACCTGCGGCGTAATCTGGGATTTAAGCTGCTGGAGGCTGGTAAAGGATTGCTCGATTTCGTCACGTACATGGAGCGACACCGAGCTTCCTACATCACCCAAACGTTGGCTCTTGCCTGGGCTCAACAACCATCGAACGTTCAACCGTCGTACTGGGCCCAACGCTTGAGTTTCGTACGTGTATTTGCGCGTTATCGCAGTGCGAGCGATTCACGCACACAAATCCCTCCGCAGGGCTTATTGCCCTTTAAGCCCAAACGGGCGCGACCGTACCTGTACTCGGACGATGAGATCAAAAGCCTGTTGAACGCCGCGCTCAAAATGCCTTACCGCTTTGAACGCGGTGCACTGCGGCCTTGGGTCTTTCATTGTCTATTTGGGTTGCTGAGTGTCTCGGGTCTACGACTAAGTGAAGCGCGTAACCTTGAGCTTCAAGATGTCGATTTGAGCACAGCAGTTCTGACGATTCGCGGAGCCAAGTTCGGTAAAACTCGCCTGCTGCCTTTACATAGCTCCACCTGCAAAGTGCTCGCAGACTATATCGCCAGACGCAAACGTCATTGGGCGAGGCGGCCTGTGTCTTCCTATCTATTCGTTTCGAGCTGGGGGAATCCTTTAGATAACGGGGAAATCCATCGCACTTTCTATGCATTGTCCCGCCAGATTGGGCTGCGCGGCCCCTGCGACAGTCATGGACCGCGTCTACATGATATGCGCCACCGATTCGCAATGAGGACTCTCGTTGCGTGGTATCGAGCTGGTCAAGACCCTGAGCGGCGCCTGCCTCTCCTATCCGCTTACCTCGGCCATGTGCATATCGCCGATACGCAGTGGTATTTCAATGACTCACCCGAACTGATGCGCGAGGCAATGCGCAGGCTTGAGAACTGCTGGGAGGATCTACCATGACCACTAACACCAGTTTCGCTGTGCTGTTGGAACGTTTCTTTACACAACGCCTGATGCAGCAGCGTCAAGCAAGCCGCCATACCATCAGTTCCTATCGCGACACCTTTCGTCAATTCTTGAAGTTCATTGAGCAGCGACTGCATAAGCCGCCGTCACGCCTGAGCTTCGAACAGATCGATGCGCCTTTGATTGTGGCGTTTCTAGATGACCTGGAGAAACGCCGCGGCCTTTCCATTCGCAGCCGTAATCTACGCCTCACCGCAATCCATTCCTTCTTTCGTTACGCGGCCTTCGAGGCACCAGCCCACTCAGCACAAATCCAACGGGCGCTGGCCATTCCCAGCAAGCGCTTCACGCGGACCTTGGTCCCCTTTTTGACGCGTCCCGAAGTCGAAGCCTTGCTGGCCGCACCGGACCGAAGCACTTGGTCTGGCCGGCGCGATTATGCCTTCATCCTGGTGGCTGTGCAGACGGGTCTGCGATTGTCCGAGATGACCGGGCTCAAACACGAGAACATCATCCTCGGCACTGGTGCTCACATCCGGGTGATCGGCAAAGGCCGCAAGGAACGTTGTACACCCATTGCCAAAGCTACGCGCGCCGTCTTGAAAGCCTGGCTGCAAGAGCCACAACGAGGTGACGATGACGTGCTGTTTCCCAGCGCCAAAGGTCAACGTCTCAGCGTTCATGGCGTGCAATACCTGCTCAACAAACATCGTAGAACGGCCTCCCAGGTCTGTCCTTCGTTGAAACAAAAGCGTGTGACCGTCCACCGCTTGAGGCACCATGGCCATGGATCTTCTACAAGCGGGCGTTGACCGTGCCGTGATTGCCTTATGGCTTGGACATGAAAGCGTCGAAACCACTCAAGTGTATCTTGAAGCCACACTCGCCATGAAAGAGCAGGCGCTCGCCAAGATGACGCCATCACAAACCAAACCGGAACGCTATCAACCCGGCGATCAGCTACTGGACTTTCTCAACAGTCTGTAGCTCCGGAAAAACTATGTCTGGTAAATAGATGAGTCTCTTCTTGACTTGACTTGTCATTCAATGATGTCTGTGAAGACACTTGCGTTACCCGACATAGTCCGGAAGGGTAGATAGTGGCGCAGGACATGCGGGGAAACACGCTTTGTAGATAGAGTAGGGCAGTGCTTTTCGGCAATGTGAGCATGCTTATGTAGAATGTATTCGAAGCCGGAACGGGTCATGGGTTGGCCACGAGCGTTGAGAAACAGCTCTGGCACCAAAACCTTTCCCCTGACCGCCAGCCATGATCGTAGTGTCGATGTCGTTTCCTTCCATAATGGTAGGCAACGTTCCCTACGGCCCTTCCCGTGGATGAGAAGGTTGGCATGCGGTTTAAGAGTCAGATCGTCAAGGCGTAGCGCGATCAATTCGGAAACCCGCAATCCGCTGGCGAAGCAGAGGTAAATCATGGCGCGATCCCGGATGCCATCACGTTTGGTTGGGTCGGGTGCATCTATGATGGCCTGCATCTCTTCAACCGTAAGATGTCTGACAAGGCGCGTATCGGCTTTTTTGGAAGGAATCGCGAGGACACGACGGATTTGCTCCATGGCCATTGGGACACGATACTCCATAAAGTGCATAAACGATTTGATGGCGGCCAGTCATGTGTTTCGGGAACTTGGTCCATTCCCACGGGCCGTTTCCAGATGGTTCAAAAAGTTGACGATCAGAGGTGCATCGAGTTGTTCAAAAAGCAATTCCGACGGTGAAGTCTTGAGACAAGTACTAGCGTATTCAAAGAGGAGCTGGAATGCATATGCATAGGATTCACAGGTGTTCTCGCTGGCACGACGTTCCTCGGGCAAGCGTTGTTGTAGAAAAGATGTAATGTGGGGTGCGATCGGTATCACGGCTGCCCTCCCGTAACAAAACTTTCGCAACGTTCTGCGATGTCTCCCATTAGCTCCGGGGTTGCTTCCAGGTACCTATAGTGGACCCCAGAAACTGGACAGCACCTTAAGATAGTCTCGGGGGCTGGAAAGGAGTCCAAAAATGATGAAGAAAATTAGGTCGGAACGAATCGCCGGTGCCATCTCAATCGTCAGGCTGACAAAACTTGGAATCGGAATGGAGTCTCTGGCACGAGGCGGAGGTCGGTCATGGTAAACTTGAACCCAGACCTGATGGCTGAGCTTGAGTGCAGTCTGCTGCGGATCCGGGCGATCGGTGCCTTGTTCTGCCTGGCTCGTGGCCCCGAGGATTCAGACGTGAGGAGCATTTGGCAAGCGATGGGGACTCTATTGGTCGCCAGCGCTGAGGAGGCCTTGGAAGTCTTGGATGCCGGCGATCAGGCCGAGACGTCCGGAGACAGATAATGACTACAAAACGCAAAAAACACCAGGCCAAGTTCAAGGCCAAGGTGGCCGTTGAAGCCATCAAAGGCATTCGAACGGTCTCGGAATTAGCGGCGACCTACAGTGTGCACCCATCCCAAATCCATACCTGGAAGAGGCTGGCACTGGAAGGCATCCCGGAAGTTTTCGAGAGGCCCAAACCCAGGCAACAGGAAGACATCAGCGCCAAATTGTTTGAAGAAATTGGCCGACTCAAGGTTGAGTTGGACTGGCTCAAAAAAAAATCTGGCGAACTCCGTTGAAGCCAACCGGCTTCTCATCGAACCCAACCACTCTCATCTCAGCATTGACAGGCAGTGCCAACTACTGGGTCTCAACCGCGCCAGCTACTATTACCAGCCAGTGGGTGAGAGCCCGGAAAACCTGAAGTTGATGCGACAAATAGATGAGCAGTATATGGCAACCCCATTCTACGGAACCCGGCGCATGGCGGTCACCTTGGGGATCAACCGCAAGCGCGCTCAACGCTTGATGCGGCTCATGGGCCTGCAAGCCATCTACCCCAAGCCAAATACGTCGGGCAAGCACCCGTCCCATCGAATCTATCCTTACCTACTCAAAGGAGTGGAGGTCAACCTTGTCAACCAAGTCTGGTCAACCGATATCACCTATATCCCTATGGCACGCGGCTTTCTTTACCTGGTCGCGATCATGGATTGGTTCAGCCGCTACGTGCTCTCCTGGACCCTCTCCAATACACTCCATGCCCCATTCTGCGTGGAGGCCCTGGAGATGGCGCTCATGCAAGGCAGACCAGAGATATTCAACACCGATCAGGGTTCCCAATTCACCAGCGAAGCCTTTACCAAAGTTCTTCTGGACAACGACATCCGAATCAGCATGGATGGGCGGGGTCGATGCTTTGACAACATCTTCATCGAGCGGTTGTGGCGGACGGTGAAGTATGAGCACGTCTACCTCTACCTGCACGAATCCGGTGAGAAGCTCTATAACGGACTGCGTGAGTACTTCCACTTCTACAACACCCAAAGGCCACACCAGGCCCTTGAATATCGCGAACCAGCCGTCGTTTACTTTGGAAAGAGCCTTACACGGTGAGACCCTCCGCGCGAAGCGCGGCGCCGGGCCAGAGTTCCGGTCGCCCTACGGGCTCCCTCCACTCTGGCCCGGCGGGTTCCCTCAACCAAAACTGCCATAACAACCAAACCCTGGAAAACTCTCTTAACTTTGTGCATTTTTTGTCTTGACAATGGGGTCCACTTTAACCAGTAGGTAGCAGAAACATTACTGTGTCCGAGATAGGTTGATAACGCCAACATATGCCTGGTGATGTGATCGCGGTCATCCGGGCAGATCTTCAGTGCTCTCACGGCGAATGTGTGACGCAACGAGTGTGGTGTGGGGCGAGGTTGGCCCGGCACAGGCTTGATACCGATTTTTTCAACCGCGGTCCGAAATGCTGCTCCAACATCTTCAAGAAGCAGCGGTTTTCTCCGCAACGAAACAAATAAATGGTCATCGAAGGGAGCATAGGGACGGCGATATTCGAGATAACGCTCAAGTCCGGCTCGTGCAGTTCCATGCAGTGGAACAAGACGACTTTTGCGGAATTTGGTACGTCGAACCACCAAGCCATCAGGGGTGACATCTTCAAAACGTAGCCGGATTGCTTCGGACACACGTAATCCAGTACATGCCAGTAGGGAAAACAGCGTGCTGTAGGTCTTTCGACGCAAAGTGGGGTAACCAGATGTAGATGCCGCTTGCCCGAGACGTTGAACATTTTTGGGGGAAAAAATGTAAGGGGTGGGCCGCCGCCGATTCTCCTTGCCAAAAACAGCGGGCGGTAATTCATGGGATGGATCCTCCGCACGGGCGTACCGTGCGAATCTGATTACTTGACCGAGCCGGCGGGCACGCTGAGAAATCAAGCACGCCAAACCAGCCCATTCGATAGCAATTTCGGAGCAAACATGATGCTTTCCTCTTGCGTCTGAGTAGCTTGCAAAGCTTCGTAAAGAACTACCTTGGCATTTGAATCCGAATCCACAAGCATGCTGCACCATCAGATATGACTCTACGACTTGGGCTAACATGGCTACACCCCCGGCCAGGGTTGAGCAATCTGCCGCAGAGCAGCGATATCTACTTTGGCGTAGATCTGCGTCGTCTCGATGGAAAGGTGACGAAGGATATTTGCGATTTCTTGTAACGATGCCCCTTGCCGCAACATGGCGGTCGCGGCGGAATGGCGAAGAACATGGGCCGCACCGCGACTCAGGCAAGTGACGCCCGCTCGGCGCATCGCTTGAGAGACCATTACCGATACTGCACTATGAGATGAAAAGGCATGAAAAGGAGCGCGCGAACGGACGAATAGTCTATCTGTTTCGGTGGGAGGCCTGCCGTTTTGTAGGTAAGCAACTAGTGCATCTCCAACTTCTTGAGTCAGTGGCAGTCGAGTCTGGCGACCTCCTTTTCCTGATACTTGAATTTCGGCTTCTTTCCAGTCGATATCACTCAAACGAAGCTGGACGATATCGCCCGCCCGAAGTGCCATCCGGGCGAGAAGAAGTAAAATGGCACGATTCCGCCGGCCGATCATCGAATTAGGCTTACAGGAAGAGATAATACGCTCTATTTCTTCCGGTTGCAGGTACTGCGGCAAAGAGGAAAGTCGCCAGTGCGCCAGTACAGGAATGGCTGCCTCCAGGTCTGTTGCACACTTACCTTCAGCAATTAGAAAGCGAAGAAACATGCGAAGCGCCGTCGTACATGTTTTTGCAGCTGCCCATCCACACTTTTGACTTTTTTCCAAAACAAACTGTCGCAATCCCTGAGCGTCAAAGGTGACTGGATCCTCTCCAAGACGCCTCAACAAGCTCCGAATGGGGTGACTATAGTTGGAGAGGGTAGCGTCACTGGTCCCTCGCTGTTGATGCATCCATTGACGAAATGAAATGAGCAGATTTGGATCCTGAGTTGTTGGCTCAACAATGGGGGCAGTGATTACCCCGGTACTTCGTAGGTGTTTCAGGAACAATCGTGCACCGTTGACCAGCTCCAATCGGTTGGAGTGCCCAAACCCCTGGCATCGGCATTGACAAAGGTGTCTATCGAAACGCTTTGAAAACTCCTCTGTCAAACTCGAAAGGGGCATGTTTTCCCCGTCTGTCCAATAAATGAGATGTTCCGCCGCCCGGATGTGCTTGCGCGCGGTTATCTCGGCGTAACCCTTCTGGTAAAGCTTCTCAGCAAATCCTACAAGCAACGGGCCACTTGGGCCGTTTCGTATTGCATTGACTCGCCAAATACGATCGAAAAACTTTTCAAACATGACGTTCTCCTATAAATGGAATTTGGGTCAAAGAGACGTCACTATTATGCGGGGTAGCTGAAGCTTCAAGGCATTTTACTCCGTTGAAATAACGGTACTTGCGTGGCATCCAAAGTCCTTAGCTCCGCATAACAATCCACTCCGCATTCAACTTGGCGTACGAGAGTTGGTATGACCTCTTCAAACGCAAATCACTGGTTGATGCCCTTCTCGATCGCCTTCAACACCATTGCATTACCATCGACATCAAGGGTCCATCTTTGAGGGCCCCCACCACCAAGCGGGAGAAATCACGCCCTGCCAAAGAAAAAACCAGGATTTTGAAGGAGGAAATATGAACACGAGTGAAACTCAAACACAACGCGAGGTTGACACGGCCTGGGGTCTATGGAACTCCCTCAATGAACGCGCCGAAGCTCTCTGGCAGCGATACGAAGCACCATTTATAGACATTATCATGGAGGAACGACGCATCGAGATGATGGGGCCACCTCCCGAAATAGATGATGATATAGACGATGACATCGATATAGAGGAGGATATCCCCTTCTGATTCTGATGCCTGCTAACCTTGACTAAGGTCTGGGGCCGAGATACGAAAGTCTCTGCTCCAGACCTTTTTTTATGGTCACAGGGGGCCTGTACAACCCGTGAAGGCCCCG
>JAAEPA010000080.1 GCA_024222475.1 Gammaproteobacteria bacterium
GCCACATGTGTGGCGCTGGTCACTCACCCGCGTTGTAAACAACTTTGATCAAGAGCTGACGTATTCTTACGCCAACGAGGCGCAAACCACAAATGCTGAGTGTAATGATGAATCAGTGTCATACGATACAGCTGTGTATCCGGATACCATTACGTACCCGAACAACAAATATCGTGTTGTCTTCGCGCGCAGCATCCGGCATGATTATGCCGATGAGTGGAACGACAATGAAGCTCGCGTCTTTTACAAGCGCTCCCGGCTAGCTGCAATTCGTATAGAGCACTATACCGACGGCGGCAACTGGGAATTGGTCCGCAAATACGCTTTTACTTATATCGGCGGGGATGAAAATGACACATGCGATTCCGCGGTTATTTTCCCGGGCTATGATTGGGAGGGAGATAACCACGGTTGCACCCTCACCCTGACTAAAATAGAAGAATATGGCATCAATGGAACGACGCCTTTGCCTGCAACGGAGTTTGTGTACGATGGGTTACATTTAACCGAGGCGGAAAATGGCTATGGGGGCAAGGTGGATTTTGCATACGAAAGCAGCCCCTGGTACGAATTGACTGGGGGGCAGATAGATAGACAAGATAATATGTGTCGGGATGGTCATGACTGGGAAGGTGATGATATTGAGTGTGGAGGACCTGAAAAGACCAAATTCTTTTTTAGAGATACAGTCACATATGAATTACCCACTTCATTTCTCCAACCGGGGGCAACGTATGAAATGAGGGTCGAGATTACCGGAATTGATGCGGGCGAAACGGCATACGCCGGGATTAAAGGTGGCGGTGTTACTCGCATATCTGTCGATAATGGCACCACAGTCGCATACCTGACACTCCCCGTTGGTGCTGGAAATATAAAGATGTACGCCAGGTGTGAGGATGGCGAATGCCGGCTCCACAACTTCTCCCTCAGATTATTACCCACCCGCTACCGCGTGGAGACGAAGACCCTGAGCGATGCAACCACCAATGCCAGCAGCGCTTTTACCTATGCCTACGATGAGCCTGCCAATAACGAC
>JAAEPA010000081.1 GCA_024222475.1 Gammaproteobacteria bacterium
GAGCCACCGCCGTCGAGTTCGACGGTTTCTCCAGGAAGAACCGCACGATCGTCACCTGCATCGGCAAGGGGTGAAACATTGGGTGTTGCTGTATTCGAGATCAGCAGGCAACTGTCGGCACTATTGGAAACAAGACCGTTTATATCCTGGGCGCTGATGGTCACGCAAAACTCTTTATCAAGCGCCGAAAAGTCTTCTGGGACGGTAATCTCGATAGGCGTCTTCTGGTCGTCATTCTGCGTGTCACCGGCGTTTGCGGTGGATTCCGGAGTGATCTCGAAGTGACTGCTCTCGTTCTCCACTTGCAAGAACAACATTATGATTTGAGATGAAGAGTTGATGCTAACAGGGATCTGAATGATCGAATTATCTGGATTTACGAAGGAGATGGGAACACCACTGAGGGTCGGTGCCTCTGGGGAAGACGAGGCATCAGGGGCGTTCCCCGCAACCAGGCTGCCATTTTTAAGTAACAGCGAACTAGAGATAGGGTTTGGACCCACTGGGCCTTCAGTATTCCCGCCACCGCCACCCCCACAAGCAGTCAAACCCAGCAACAGCAATACTATCCCTAGGGCATAGAGTCTTTCCATACGCGATTCCTCCTGGTTAGTCTTTTTCTAGACTGAATTATTATAACCCAGATCACTTCAAGTGATCGCATTCAGAAAGACTGACCTCATCGCTATTTAGCCCGGATATTTCTCAAATTGCACAGGCCCTCGCTTGATCCTTGTTTCCACAAGAAATCTTGCTCAGTCGGCCGTAATCGTGGATACGCCTCTCCTTCGCATGATCCCTTGTGAAAACAAATCTCTAGGCGATCATCGCGCAAATTCATGAATTATCCGGGTCAGCGGTAACCCGATTTCTGCCTTGGTTTTTAGAGGCATATAGCGCCTCATCGGCGCGGGAGATGAAGGTATCGGCGGATTCACCGGCCCGGTACTGGGCCACACCCACCGAGACGGTGATACCGCCTATGGGCTGCTTGTTGTCCAGCCGGAGTATTCGCCCCTTCTCTATCGTCCGGCGGATATCTTCGCCTACCGCGCAGGCCCCGGCCAGAGTGATCTCCAGCAGCAGTACCGCCAGCTCTTCACCACCATAGCGGGCGGCGGTGTCTTTGCCCTTGACCCGTTTTTTCAAGGTGGCAGCCACGAACTGGATGACCTTGTCTCCCAACAGATGCCCGTAGCTGTCATTGACTCGCTTGAAATGATCGATATCGATCATCAGCAAACAGGAGTTGTTGGGATGGTCCGTTGTCTGAGAGGTCACCTCATCGATCGCCTTGGAAAATCCCTTGCGGTTGATCAGTCCCGTCAGGGCATCGGTGAGTGCCTCCTCCCTGGCCCGTTTGAGTTCGTCGCGCAGCCCTTGCGCCAGGTGTTTGCTCTCTTCGAGCTGACCCTGCATCGAGGTGATCGAATGCCTCATCGAGCGGGTGTCTCCGAGTAGCCCACCAATAACTCCTTGCACGGCCTCTACGCCCAAATCCTCGTCATCGAGCTGATGAACGTAGTTTTCCAGCGAATGATCGAATCGCGATGCCTCATCGCCGGTATGCGTGGCCAGGTCAGAAAGGTTACCCAGCAGCCGGCGCATGTCCAGGTGCAGACGTTTCATGCCGTCTTCGTCACATTCGGAGATATGTTTTATATAGAGCGCTTCGAGCTGTTCATCGTTGATCGTCTGTCCCTTCTTTAGCAGGCTGTCGATATCCCGTTTCAGCGCGATATTGGCGCCGGTGACGTATTCGTACCAGACGGTATAGTTGATGGGGTTGGCGGTTGTCTTGTATTTGGATATCAGCGGGATAGTGAGGCGTAGATACTCTATGCTCTTGCTGTGGGGGTCTTTGTATCGCATGTGTTTCAACTTGTTATTAATTGATTTCAGGCCAGTTATAACTTACTGAAGTTTCACCGTTTCTAGGGGGGGTAGCCAGGCATGTAGGGGCATTTTTTAATGGGTTTGCCCCATTTCACGC
>JAAEPA010000082.1 GCA_024222475.1 Gammaproteobacteria bacterium
ATCTAAAAGAGTGGCTTCATGAAGGGCATCGCCGCTGCCAGGTAGAGTATGCCTTTACTATTTCTGACCCTGAAACAGGCGAGTCCAAAACCTTAACCGGCAAAAGCAATTGCGTCCCCAAAATATTCGATCGTCTGGAACTCAACGTCCCCCTCAACATACGCTATCTATCTCAAAAGCCCGAGTTTTCCCGACCCCTTTTCGACGACTAATAGAGTGACGTCATAAAGAAATCTCCTCGCAGTGGTTACAGTGTAGTCTTCTCATGTCATTTCGAACCGAAGGTGAGAAATCCCTGGAGTCGTGTCTATTAAGGCAATATGTTTGGCCGCAAGAGCGAGTCGGGTGGGCCAATCGTCCTTGATTTTGAACCGGCCTCTGCAGGGATTTCTCCCGATGGTCGAAATGACATACCTCGACTCAATTTAACTCCGTGTAACGGTCGAATTGACTCGGCTGGATAGCTATATTCCAACAACGCCGCTGCGTCGCTCCAGAAGAAGAACATCACGCCATTCATCCCCCATCTTTCCAATCTTTTCCCGAACGCCGACAATTCTAAAGCCACATTTCTCATGCAGCGCAATGCTGGCTACATTCTCAGGAAAAATGCCTGCCTGTAA
>JAAEPA010000083.1 GCA_024222475.1 Gammaproteobacteria bacterium
CGTTCTTGCGATCGTCTTACCGCCGGCCGAGTGTTGTTCTTGGCAGCATCTTTTGCGGCGGCTCTGTGCGGACCGTCGATCGGTGCAGTTTTTGCCGCCGATGCCGCGGCCGACGCGGCAATCGTCGGCGTCGGGCCTTTGACGCTCGACAAGCCGTTGATTGCCCGATGGACGTTCGATGCATCGAGCGCTGCAGATTCTGTAGGAACTGTAAATGGAACAGCGACCAATCCTACTTGGTCTACAGATGTTCCTTCTGCAGGGTTTGCAAATGTAGGAAGTCTTGAATTTATAATTAATGAAAGCCATATTCCGGCCTGGACTGAGTTTGACGGAGTTTTTGAATCAATACGGGACCGGAGAATAGTGCCGAACGGCGTTATACGAGTGGCGCTGGCCCAAGGGGTATGAATGTCCGAAATGCGGGCATCATAGTGCATGCAAATTAAATAACCCAGAGTTGTATCAGTGTTACCGCTGCCATCATCAGAGTTCGGTGATTGCAGGGACGATCTTCCAGAACACGAAGTTGCCCTTGAGCGTATGGTTTCTGGGTATTTACTTTGTCACCCAGAGCAAAATCGGCCTATCCGCGTTAGCGTTATCGCGTCACTTAGGCATTTCGTATAATGCGGCCTGGAGAATGAAGCATAAACTGATGCAGGTGATGCTGGAAAGAGACAACGAAAAGCCCTTGCAGGGCAGAATCGAGATGGATGATTCCTACTGGGGTGGGGAACGCCATGGCGGCAAACGCGGGCGTGGGGCCGAGGACAAGGAACCCTTTGTGGCAGCGGTACAGACCACTGAAGACGGAAAACCGTTAAAGATGAAGCTCAGCGTTGTGATCGGGTTTCAGAGCCAGGAGATCGGTCGATGGAGTCAACACCATCTCCTACCAGGCAGCACGGTCGTCAGCGATGGACTGGGGTGCTTTAACGCCGTTACAGATGGGGGTTGCGAGCACGACGTTCATATTGTCGGCAGCGGCCCCGGGAGCGTAGAGCATCCTGCATTTCACTGGGTCAATACCCTGCTTGGCAACGTAAAGAATGCCTTGCATGGCACCTATCACGCTATTCGAGCTAAGCATCTTCCCCGCTATCTCGCCGAGTTTCATTATCGATTTAACCGGCGTTATGACTTGCCGAGGATTATCCCAAGATTTTTGTATGTCGCTGTTCGTACATCCCCAATGCCCCAGCGGCTGCTAACCTTGGCTGAAGCTCGGTGGTAATCAAGTTGGTGTATGCGCGAACTACGGACTAACGATCGCTTCAATCTGATGCGTAGCGGTAGATTCAAAACAGAAAAATACGAATAGAATAATATGGCAAAACAAGGTGCTTCAACCACGGAGGGAACAGCCAAGGAGCTAAACGAGGCAGGCGGTCACGCGTTTCCTTTTGAGTCCCGGGGAATGACCGATACGGATCGCTCGACCCATGTATGGGTCGGATTCAACATCCCCACCTGTCTATATTTGGACTCACAGGAAGCGGGGGGCCTGACGATTCAATCGAGCACGACGAGGCTTGACTTCAAGCACGTGGTCAATCCTCGCGGCCGATGTGGGATGCCGGTCCAAATGATTGGAGCGGAGATCGAGAACGATGACAAGGGAAATTACACATACACTTCTGTCAGCGCATGCATTCCGTTCCAACCGGATTGGAGTGGCCGGGACTACGTTGCCGAAGCGATTCGTGCAGTAAATGAGACCATCATAGCCTACAGAGAAGTCGCAGGCCGCCCAACTATAGCGACTCTGGGCCCTTCAGATCTTAGCCAAGGACTGACGATTGAAGGACCGTTTCCTAATTCGAAGGAGTTCTTGAAGAATAGTGGGTTATCCGGAGTGTTTGTCTCGGGGAACCGACCCGATGGGACTCCAATGCTATCGATGAAGGGATTTGTAGGGGGATGGGGGCCTCTCCAGCATACACTTGGGCCGGAAATCTACGCCCAGCTTCAAGAGTACCTTTCTGGTAGCAAGAAGATCGGCGCCGCTCGTAGAGTGCTCCAAGAGGCTCTCCGCGAGCTTCAGCACGGTGATTTTGGTTTTGCTGCTGTGCTAGGCGGTAGTGCCCTTGAAATTGGAATCCAGGAATTGCTTGACCGAAAATCCTGGCAGGGTGGTAGCAATGGGACGTTTGCCAACAAGTTCTTCGTTGATCCATTTGTTGCAAACGGAGAAACGGGCTTCAACAAGATTGACTCGGCAGCTTTCACTCTAGTCGAAAGGCTGTACAAGGTCAGGAACAAGGTTGCACATGAAGGAAAGGCTTACTATATGGACAATGCCTATGAGCCCGTAATGACACTATGGATATGAATGAATTATGCCGTGTGGAGTATTTGGGCGTGTATAAGGAGTGCGTACTTCATACTCCTGGGCGTCATATGACAGAAGTAATGGAATCCGAAATACAGCCTAGGTTAACACCGACGATTGCTGTGTCTTCTGCGTCGTATTCACTTGCATTCGCACCATCACTGAAAATTGATCTCCAATGATCATGTTGCAATATTCGGGGGGGGGTGAAATGCGCCAGTTATGCTTATCTTTACGAGTCCTATGAATCCCGTACTTGAACATTACTTAGAGAAGGTCTTGCTATATCGATTATACGCTTTGAGTATTTTCAAAATAGCCCTGTCTTTTGTGGAGCAATATCCGCAAGGAGGACTCTATGAATGCTATGTAGACGGCAAGCTAAAGTTAAAGGGAAAGTCTACGGCAATAACTAACCCGTCAATCGAAATGGGTCTTATTCATTCACGGGTACTACTTGAATTTCTTGGGTTGAAAGCCAATAAAGCAATTGCCCTTTGTGCAGCTACCCCAAGAAAAACGGACATTAGTATCGAGAGCTTTGGCTTACCAAAAGTGAGTATTGCAGAAGCTTTAGCACCATGCAAAGGTGACAAAGAAAAAGCAATGAGGTCTTTTGCCCAAACGATAACGGCAGCGAATAAGCTGGTGGCGCACTCAACAGACACTATTGAAATGGATCATGAGGCTATAGATAGTTACTTGATGTGCTGTAGTGCAATTCCAGTGCTATTTAACCTCCATTTTTATATACCCATGGGGTTGTCAATGCCAGATATAGAAATAGAGTCCGAGCGTGCAACTCCTAAATCATAAAGCAAGCGATCCCGCAGGAAAAGTAGTGCATACTGTTAAATTTCTTATTAGTAGACTTTACAATGCCTCTAGCTGACGACGGAGATATTGTGCGTGGCTTAGGCTTTGTCACGATGTACGCAGCACATATCGAGGAAGATATTGATAACATTTTGCGAATGCTCGAGCCAGTCGCCAAATTCGATGAAAAGAAGCAGCGGTGGTCTATTAGTGGAAAAATAAAACATGCCATAAAACTTGTTCGCAAACTGAAAAGCAATGAATTAAAAGGCTTACCTGAAGCACTCAAAGGGGCACTTAAACTATTTGAGCAGCGAAACGAATTCGTGCATGGTCGTGTATATGTTGGTCTAGATCGAGTTGACTATATTCGTAGTGGGCGTCCGAACTCGCCAACAAAGTCCATCACTTCCGCCGAGTTGTATGATCTAGCGAATCAATTTTGGGAATACAGGAGTAATCTTGCTGGACCGCAGTTATTCAGGATGCCGAGAGCCATTAAGCTCTATTTAGATGGTAACCCCTAAGCTACTCGTCATTCAGAACCGGGTGGAGATAAATCAAATCAACTGTAAGCAATCTTGCGACCCCGTGTCTCTGACGTTTCTAGCAGTTGTGCTTGTAGTATCAGGACTTACGTGTGAATACTTTCCCCAACCAAGGGCATGCCAGTTGTCTTTTAATCATGGTTGCTTCTCCTGATCCAGGCATAGTTGCCACATCAACTCTCTGACAACATCAGAGGTTTCATACGGCTGACTGCACCCACGCATTTCCTCGTGCGTTAGTATCCTGGTCATTTTTCCGACCTCTAAGTAAACGCCGCCTGAGAATTCGTTGTAGCCAAATATACCAAAATGTGTGTCAAGTAACTCTGCTATAGTTGCGGGTTTACGGTGACAGTTTACTAAAAATACTTAATTATCACCCCTGGTTTTCCTTTTGGGTCCGCGCTTTTGGGGTTTTAGTTTTCTGCCTGTCTGTTTCTCAAGCTTTTCAATCCACTGGTCAGAACCCAAGGGACGACCTGTCGTTTCTGACTGGCGAAGCATCCTGAAAAC
>JAAEPA010000084.1 GCA_024222475.1 Gammaproteobacteria bacterium
CGCAGGCTCACCACATCCTACGCGGACTCAGCATTAATCGCCTGTATCCAAGAACCGGTCGCCTGCTCGAAAGTACACTCGGCATCTACGGCATGCAAGCTTGTTACACACTCCCCACTACCCTCTTCTTTTATCTCCCACATCAAACCCGAATCCAAGTCACACACCGCCTGTCCAGCACCGCCGCAGGGTACTTTCCCACCATGGCGAACCGCGCGCACACTCAACTCCTCGGCCCGGCCTCCAAACATCACAGACCCGCCCCCGAAATGTACGCGCCAGGCGTTAAACTGACCGACTGAGTGCGGTGTAGATGACCAGTAATTGATCACAGAGGTGGGGCCAAAGACTTGATCGATCGTCGGGTTGGATCGCGTATAATCCACGATACCGGTCATCTCAACCACCGTAGGGACTCGCCAATCATTGAATCCCAGATGGCCAGCGCCAGTATTTTCTGCATTGATGGCCGCTATCAATTCGCCGTTAGCCTGGTCGAACGAACAGGCGGCATCTACCGCATGCAGGTTTGTTGTACACGCCCCACCACCTGCTGCTTTTTTCTCCCACATCAAACCTGTCTTTAGGTCACAGACTGCTTGTCCTCCTGCACATGTCACGAAAGAGGATGGCTCCACAGTCTGAGCATAAACCATGCTTGCGCTTTGCGTGCAGACCAATAACCCCAATCATAAGAAATTAATTAAATACCTAAGATGATACATATTTTTCTCCTTCTCGCCTCCTGGGCGAAATCTGTGAGTGTATCCAGTAGTGCCTATGCCAAGTGGGTTGTGCCTCAGTAAGACAGCGTTATCGAGTCGTAATAGAAGTATGGTAGATATAGCTCTTTTAGCGCTTCCAGTTATTTATTCGGGATAGATAAATACTAACTTTGCCCTTTCGGATTATTTTTTTAACCCATCAGTAATTCTTAAGCTCGATGAAAACCCCAGCGTCAATCACGAGATCAATCTTCGAACTGACCAGTCCCTCATCTACTCACCACACACTGATGGTTCTGCCATGGAAATGAAGCCCTTTTATTGAAAGTAATACACTTCTAACCTTATCCGGCCAAAGGTATCGGCCATTGTTCACCTCAGAGCTGGGCCCGGAGCGCATTGAAGCCAATGCTATAGCCCCTTGGACCGGGACTTCCTTCCATCCATTATCGATCCATAGATACTGAACAGACTGATCTGAGGGCAACACCGGGTCGACACCGAGGTTGGTAATTCCTGCTTCCACCTTAGCCCGTTCTGCTGGTGAAAACGCACTATCAGTAACCAACAACAAAAGGGTGAGACTGAGGGTCGCATCTTCGATCTCCCATTCGAATTCATACTTCTGATTTTCCCAAACCCCTCCCCTTGCCATCATTTTCTGCACATCATAGATCGTAGCCTTACCGTCTCCATCGATCTGCAATACATAACGAAATTTACTTGAATGGCTGCTAAGTAAAAGTCTCAGCCTATCTTCTTCCGGAAACAGCGCCGATACAGAATTAATATCCTGTTTTCTTGCATCTGAGTCGTCTTTTATTAAGAATAGTTGCATCCTTGGTTTTGATTCTGCAATCAAGGATGGAGGTGCTGGCAAATTAAATTCCGGGAAATAGTAACCACCGCCGATTAATGCCGCGACTAGCATCAGCACACTCACCAACCAAACACGATCCATGAGCAATAGCCCGGCTTTATGTGCCCCAAGGACCTTCACTGCTTTGCCGAGACTCTTTACAGGAATGACCTTGATCCTCAATTTTCGTAGTTCTTCTACTTCAGGCAAGGTAGCAACAGCAACAGTGTCCCCATCCACTAGACATTGAAGCGGGGTAAAAAACAGTAATTCCTTTGACTCCCTGGTAACAGGCAAGCGTTGCTGTCTCGCCAGTGCAGCAACAAGATTCATTTTTTCAGATACGCTAGCAACCGGCAGTATTTCAGCATCATCATTCTGAATACCTTGGGGTTGCTCACCGAGTACCCCGGTTGCAATGATCTGCCTTGCCTTCGATCTACCAGCCCCCATGAACAGTACCAGCGCCACGCCCAGTTCTGCACTTCGACCTTCTACATTTCCCGGCATTTCCCAACCGCTTGGACCTTTGGTGCCCGCCAAATGTAAGCGCTGTTTGGTAATCCAAGCCTTGGGGTTGAACAGCTGGTAGAGACCAGTCACAGGTCTTTTGATCCCTAATTTGTGCACCATCCAAGCCGCCGTAACCGCCGTGTGATACAGACCGCCCCCTTTCGGACGCAAGGGGGCGGCGATTAAATCCCACGCCTTTTGTTCTGCCCTGCGATCGTCCCCACCGGGTTGCGTATATATCTCTATGAGCCTATCTTGCGAAACACCCCTTGGCTCAGATCCCCCGCGGTGGACCACGGGAATAAATACGGTACGCCTGTCTTTCATATTTTTTCCCTAAGATACGGATTGGTAATTCCTTAGCCGGTATATTTCAGTATTGATGGATAATGAGAACGGCTATATTGATCTAGTGGTGGATGGGCATTTTGAGCAACGCCTTTATTCTCCCGCCATTAACAACATGACCTGAATTCAGGTCATGTAACACTCACTGGTATCTCGATATCTCTGATTCAGGTCCAATGTTCACCGCACCCTCCTTGTCAAGACGCCAGCAATTTGCCACAGCCATCTCCAATGTCGCCACGGGGATGACATGAATGTTGCGTTCCATGAGTTCTCTAATTAGTGTGATATAACGCATGGCCGTTGCCTCTCCGTCAATCGTCTTGGCTGGAACCAAAAACGGTAGCGTCTGAGATTGTTGGCCTAGCGAGAGGGCCAATGCCAGTTTTTCACTGACTAAAGCATCGGGTTTAATCGATATCAGACCGAAAACCGAGGCCGTTGAGTCCAACCGGCCGGTAGCAATCAGCCACTCTCCAGGACAACGTCCGTCATACATCAGTAACCCCAAGACCACCCCTAAGGCCGCACTACTCGAGTTGCTCACATTGGGTCGAGGATTTGCCAAATAGAGCGCGGGAGGGCCCATGGCGCTCGAACGATTAATCACCCGCTGAATGGTCGAAGGCGGGGTGGGTAATCCAGCCACAGCCAGGGCGTTTTTTGCCGCCTCTGCCGCAATCTCCAAGCCCTGCTCTTTCAAATAACTAAACTGTGGGGTCGAGTCCATACTAAGCTCTGCGGTTTCAATCATGAGTTCGAGCATACAACCACGAGAATCACCTGATAAAGACACCGCGGGGATAAGCACCTTTTTACGAACAAGCATCAAGGGGCATCCTCTTATCCATCCTCAACCACGCCGATTACGGGATGCAACAACGCCTGGCGCAGCTCTTTCCGATCGTCTATCAGCCCTTCACCATCACCGTCCTGATCCAGTTTTATGATGGCCACCAAATCATCTCTAGAAAGCCTAACGGCGCCACCACTGCCCGGATACCAGTCGCCCTTTCCAACCAAGCCAATTCGTTTATTGGCAAAATCATCGGCGGCAAAGCCAAGCGCCTCGATCAAGATGTGAATCTTATTTTCTTTGGAGGTGATGCTAAGACGAAAGCGACCATCATTCGATTCGAGTGCTCTACCTGGATCGGGCAACGGAATCTCTTCCTGGCTGCTGTCCGCGGCCATGCGATCGATATCCGCTAGAGGCATAAACGCAACCGCCCTTGATTCACTATTCTGGCTCATCCTTCGAATTCGATCACCGACGGTCTCTTTATCTATTCGAGGGGGTAATTGGGCGAGTAGACGCCGCACCTCATCCTTAGACATTGGTTTGTCCACACTCATGATGGTCAAGAGACGCTCCAGCTCATGCCAAATCGCCAACTCTTCTAAACGGGACATTTCTATCTTTGTCATCGCTGCATTTCCTGTTCGTGGGAGAATAACCCGTTTCTTGATTCACATCGGGACAACCCTTTATTGACGAGCTGATTCGCCTTTCGAAAAATCTTTTTTGCACACTCATCACGAGAAAGATTGTCATAAAGTGGGGATGATGAGAGCAGTTTTAGAAAAACGGGATCGTTCCACACGACCGGGTCGTATAAGGAACAACCACTACCTAGTATCTCGACGAAGACATGCTTCATCAATTCGTCAAATAGTTTGGGATTTTTTTCGACGATATACCTGCACTGCGCCTTGATATCAATTTGATTTGATAGTTCTTCGCTGGGATCTTGCTGCGTTCCCGCAACGGTTTCAGCCGAATCATGTCCCGCGTGTTCACCCTCCAAATCGGCGGCTGCCATATTGAGTGAGATCGGTGGTTGATTCAACATGATGCTTCCCGCCTCAGTACTTGCGAATTCGTCAAAGTCTTTACACCCGGCAAACTTTTTTCTCTCCCCCTGAAATTCTCTAAAACAGAAACGAAAATGACTTACAACGCCCCACTTGGAATTTTGCTCTTGTTCTGTCTGTTGTTTCTTTTCGGTACAACGCCTCAACTTCGCCATATCCTTGAGCACCGCTATGGACGGCCCCTCCCGATCTAGCCACAGTTCCGGATCAAGCCCACAGGCGCGCAACAACATATATCTTTCATTCAGGGCATCTAAAATACGCGCAAACACCTTTTGGATATTGTCGTCGTCAACAAATACCGGATCTATCGGAACAGGCATGGCCTTGAGCACATCAAACAACGATATTTCTTCCGGTACCTCCGCAGAACTTTCATTTGCTAACAACCAATAAGGGCCGTACTCAAGCCGGCGACGCAAGGCAATGGCGCTGACGCTACGGCTTGATTTTTGAATCAGCAATTCAAAAATTTTTGCGGTACGCTGAAACGATCGCTCACCGCCTTCGCTTGATCGAATTTTTGGATCGCGTTTCAGCTGCGCTTCAACCCAAAAAGGTGGAAACCCGAAACGGCACAGATACTGTAATAACACATGCATGTTCGTTGGTTTGTCTTTCCTGTTCTGAGCCAAGGTTAGCGCTCGACTCAAAACCTTGAACAAATAGGTTATGGCCTGATCATGGATGCGCCTCGACGTCCCCTGCGGCATGCTTGAATGGCTCGATGGCATCCTGTGCCACACTTGCGCATCCGTCTTTCCATAATCGCGGAATAACAGCTGATTGACATAATCCGCTCTACTGAGTAGCAAGAGGATGCGCAGATGCAGCGCATCACGCTGATTTGCGTCGCTCATATCGAAGGACTCATCCATCAAGTGATCTTGGATAATGGTAAGCAGATCCAAGGCAAGTCTGTCCACAATAGTGTTCAACTTGAATCCTCTGAGTTTGATCTGTGTCAAGATATTTATTCTCCTGTTACGTTAGTGGCATATCTGGTTTGCTGTATCTTGGCTGAGGCTGTTGAGCCCATGGCTAATTTACCTAATTCATATCCCACACCCTGCTTATTCATATAAATGAATGCGTTACCTATAATGTTCGGGATAGAAAAGCAGCTCCTTGGAGACATTAACGGGTGCGCCGTTACAGCATAGCCCAATACATCACCATACCCTGCGTAAAACATCACCACACCTCATTATTCTCCTTGCTCAAGTAGACATCCTCGAAAGAGGAGCAATCTATCCTGAAAGCCAGGACAAAAACCTATCCCGAAGAAATGCGATACAGAATGGGAAGAGTCTACCCTCAACAAATCTTCGTCTATCAACTCGCAATCAAGCACACTTTCGCATGCCGGGGAGAAAACATGTCTACATCGGATTATATTAGAGCCTATATCGGTATAGCTCTCATTACAGCTTCGCTATGGTCACCTGCTGACGCCGCACTCAAGTGCGAAGCATTCAGAACGCCTGAGTTTTGCGCTGCTGCAAATACGGCACTGCAAAAGATTCTGGGATACAAGGATCACTCAAATCAAGATTTAATTGACCCACCGCTTGAACGCTTTGCGGTATTTCGGGTCATGGTCAATGAATTGGGGAAGGTAAATTGTGAGGAGGGCTATCATGACGATGGGCCAAGAGAGCCTTATATGTGTGATGTATTTATTTTTCCTCCATCCCGATATATCGAAGTGTTAGGAGAAACATATCAAGGACTCTTTTGGAGGCCTCCCGTGCCTCCAAATAATTCAGCGCAAACCAAACCAGTATGGATAGACAGGCTAAGCTGGGTAGATGGATCGCCAATTTATAACATTGCCCTTATTGGTTGGGACAAGAGAGACAGAGGAAACAACACCTACACTAAGAACAGCGATGACCACCACAACTACGACAAAAAGAATGAAAGGGGGGAAGTGGTTAAAGAGGGAGGTGAAGATTGCTACGATAACCATGCACCCTTGAAGGCAAACAACATTGCCGAATTGGCTCATGAGATGTCACACGCCTATGCTTATACCTTCGTAAGACGGGATAAATATCGAGACGAATCGATAGAGGTACCTGTTAACGATACCTTTCGTTTACAAGCCTGGGACCTAGAGCAGCAAGCGATTCAGTTTGAAAATCTGTATCGCTATCTTGCAGGGATTAAAGGGCATCGTCGATGCCATAGTACCGGGCATATCGCAGACCCAGAGAGACTGGTGGAACTGTATCAGGGCAATCCGAGTTTTTGGAGTGATGACGCGAAACTAAAGGGTCTGCTCTCACATTGGGTTAGAAGTGCTTTTTCGACGAGTCCAGTAGAAATCGTAAGCCCCACACCAGGGGCGCGATTGTGGGGTTCGGCGACGTTTAAAATAGTTGGCCTTAGCACCAATGAACAATTCACATTTCAACTGCTGGCTCAGCCAAACGCTGATGCAAAAGTCCTCTACAGCATTCAAAGCAATTCATCTGAGATAACGGTGCCAAATCTACCGGCAACGGAATCAGTAGTGTTCGTGAAGCTCTCAAACAAAGAGGAATATATTCCGTACGTGATAGGACCTCTACCCGGGCAATAAACTGACCCACAGTACGGATTGCCAGACCTCAATTTTTAAATAGGATGAAAGATCAAGTGATGTCAGTCCACTCGAAACACGGGAAAAACCGACCCGGAATCCAAGCGGGTTGGCCATTGATTTCCGACGATAGCTTTATCTCACCCCTCGCAAGAACCACAGCAGGTCATTGGATCGCCCCGCCACCCCAGTCACTCGACCAGCCAGCGTACCGACTTCACCGCTACCCGATTGAACGGCGTGCGCCGTTTGCCGCTGCCCGCCGACCGGGTCGCCGCCGGCGCACCAAACCCGGCTTCACGAAACATCCGTTCGATATCACCAACTGGCCGCATCCCGGCCGCGCCGCGCACATTGACTGTCGAGGACAATCGTGGTTGTTGCAGGAAACTGAAATCCGCCGGGGCCGCCCACTTGGACGCTTCGACAGCAATTACGATCATCCCTTCGATACCGATGGTGCTCTCATTCACCCACCCGTTTGCACTCGTGAAACCACCTGCTTCCAAGCGGCCGGTGTGCCCGTGCGTAGGGAACATTGCCTCGATGCCATACTGGCTATCGACGAACAGGATGGTGATATCCATCGGCCGTTTGCTGAGATTGGTCACGTCTAGGCGCAGTTCGTCACCAGCACGCAAATGCGGCATAGAGGATAAATCCGTCTCCCGCCGCGCGCCACCCGCTATCGGATTAATGAACAGCTTCACCTCTACACTCCTGGCAAACGCTCCACCTTGAAAACTCTGCACCATATTTTCCAGATTGCGCGCCTTGCCGATCGCTTGCAGATGTTTCAGCAATTGGGTCTGCAGATTCCGCATAAAGTTAGCGCTCGGCTGCTCAATGCGTAGCGAAAGGGTCCGCCGCGCCCCGTCGCAGACGAGACCGCCGGTGCGATTGAGAAACCATAGATGATCGCGTGGAC
>JAAEPA010000085.1 GCA_024222475.1 Gammaproteobacteria bacterium
CGCTGTGGGAGAGTCTGCTGCTCAACGGGACTGCCCCGCACAAAGCGGTCGCCGAACTCCACAGCCGGGTGCATGATCCGGAGTTGAGCGCGGCGCAGGGGCGCGTGATAACGCCGGTGCTGCACTGTCATTACGATACCTGGCGTCCTAATCCGCCGCGCCGCGTTTCGCGCCTTGAACACGATCCCCACTGGCATCTCAAGATTGATCGGGTGACACAATTTAGTATTGTGGCGACCCAGACGCGCCAGATGTTACAGGAGCGTAAACCCAGGAGTCTGGCCTTTGCCTGGTACGGCGAAGCAGGACAGGGCATTGAGATTTTTCACCAGCGCTTAAACGTTGAACTGCGCGAACATCTTCCCAATGCCTTCCTGTTTGAAGTGCGCCCCCAATGGCCACTAGAACTTTCCAGGCCGCATATCTCCTTTCGCGATATGATGCTCGAAGTCTTCGAGGTCAATTATTTGGAAGACATCCCGGCCCGCATTCGTGCAAAAACTCATGGAGCGTCCGGAATCCGGAGCCTGATCTATGTGCGCCACCAACCGGTCAGCTCGACCAAATTGATCAATCCCAAAACCCTGAAGGTCTATCTGGAATGGTGGAACAGCACCTTTGTGCCTCTGCTCGAACGGCAGCAGTTTGCACTCCTGGGGGTCTCGTTTATCGTCAA
>JAAEPA010000086.1 GCA_024222475.1 Gammaproteobacteria bacterium
ACACCTGCTGTTCGATCTAATTCAGAAACACATCGTGGTTAGTACTATTTATACGTGCGTGGCGTTCGGCCAGGATCCGTCGAATTCTGATGGGGTAATTGGCATGGCGAAGCAGATAGAGACCAATCTTCCAACGCCTTTCAAATGAAGACATCTCGGTGTCGTAGAATTCATAGCTTCCGAATGCAGATTCAATGCCACCTTTATCTAACGTGCGCTTTTCGAGTATCTGGAAAATCCGCAAACACTCTCCGACAGAGAGACCGGCACGAATACACATGTCAATTGCAAACTGATCGGCTTCAATTTCCATGCGAGCGCGCGCGAACGGCCAAACCCGGTGTCGCAATGATAGCATCGCTAACTTGAGCCGGCCTCTCACCCCTTCAGACTCGGCAGGAACGTGTCCCAATTCATGGTGGGCGATCTCGTGAGCAATCACAAATGCAGCCATCTCGATTGACGCGCAAATCTCGAGCAGAGTTCTTGTCAGAAAGATATGATGTCCGTCAGCAGTGAACGCAAAGTAATTCGGGTTGTGCAAAATCCGAATGCGATGGTGAGAAATGTTTGGGAAGGCTGACTTAAGAACCCCAAAAGCCTCATGCGCAATCTGCACGCTCCAGTCGTCACCCATGACGTGGTCGTCAGAAGTAACGTGATCGATGGCGTCACCAAGCGTGGGGAAATCCCGCATAAGTACAATATGGCGACCTGTGTCGCTCAATGCAACCAGCGGTATCGCCAGTGAAATGGCTCCGGTGATGACAGGGCGCACTCATGCTCCCTGTCGACGACTGTCAGCAAAGTCCCGCAAAGCGGTCCTTCGTACCAAGAATATTGCCTTCCGAGAGGTGTGCGTTGCGACGAAGGACTGCATTGAGCCCGGAGCGGACGTCGAGTTGAGCCGGTTTCTATCACGCGTACCGTTTATCTTCTTAACGCGGACTGCAGGTCTTCCGGCCTGACGAAACACATTGACCCATCATCGAACTGTTCCAATAGGTGCTTGAGTACATCAGATATCAAAACCTCCTTAAGATATCTGATCCGGACATAATGGTGTCCCTGGAGGCAATCGGGTTTCAGAGCAATGTATGTGTAGTCGCCAATCGAAATGTTCGGTAAGGACCACCATCCAATCTCGCATTTGTCGATTTCCAACGCGTCCAACCAGACGAGAGGGCGAGCAAAGCTATATCGCTGTATGGCTTTGGTTTCCCACTTCACGATCGCTCGCAGATACTGAATCTGGTCAGGTGACACCAGTTCGGAAATCACATTGCATACTTCTTGCGACACCAGGGGGCACCGGGTTGCTGAAGGCAACTCATGTAGAGTGTAGACAAACTTTTTGTTGGGGCCTTTTAAAGTGTAGAGCGGGGAATCTTGACGTTCTTCCAGTTTACCTTCTCTGAAGGCGATCAGACCCGAATGAAATTCATCGGGGGAGGCAGGACTATCTTCTGCTATTGGAAAGCGCTCATCATAACTGCTTATCCAGAACCAGGTCACGGCGAGTTTCCAGCACGAGATGAAACAATCAGTTCTTTTCCAGCATATGCATGCTTGATGTGATTGTGTCCGGACAGCGCATTACGGGTCGATACTCGGTTGCGCAGATGGAACATGTTGCTAGTAATAAGTGTTCTGCGGGGAGGGTCAAGAACACTTTCCGCCAAGGCAAGTATTGTTCCGGATAGGACAACGATGAATCCAAATCAGCAAATCAGGATTGAAGTTCTCATAGGCTTGCCGCTGCTCAAAATCAGACGGGCAGCGGACATGTTGATGATGCACTTCGGCTCACCTCGACTGGTCGAAGACAGGAAAGGAAAGCAAAAAACCGTTGGCGAATGGGCGCTTCATGTCCAGACAAACTGGCGCATCACGCGAGGATCAGAGATCCTCTTCGGCCAAGCGGACATGCTGTACAGGGCCAGCGATCTTGAACCGCGTGATGACGATAGGTTGGGAGAGTTACGCTTCGACGAAAGGGCAGAAGCCCTGAACGAGGCCTTGCCTGAGTCCGAAACTGTTGTTCAGGGCGTCGCATGTGACGTATTCGGAGGGCTTAGGTTGACCTTTCGGGATGGCCTTGCCTTGGAGGTGTTCCCAGACATGTCCTCGGATTTTCCTGATTACGAGTTGTGGCGGCTGTTTGGGCCGGGAAAGGGCTATCAGCACTTGGTGTTCGAGGCCACTGGATTCTCAACGAAGTGATTTTCTCCAAACAGCAGCTTTGTCCGCGTTGCCGACCTTCCATGGAAGCGAAGCGGATGACCGCTTTTAGGTGTGAGTACGTATCCGAAAATTGCCTCACGGTTGAGATTACTAAGAAGGAGACCACCGCCGAGTTAATCAAAATAAAGGAACAAACCATGAACACAAATGGTGAACCTAACCGTATAATCTTTTGATATTGTTTGTTTATGCGAGTCCCTCCGGGCCCACCATTCAGTCTCCCAAGTTTTCGTCTCTTAATGAGGCGCTTCCGCAAAGCCCCGGTGTGTGGGCGTTTGCGGGTTTAATGGCTTCAGTCTATTGGTGGGGAGACCG
>JAAEPA010000087.1 GCA_024222475.1 Gammaproteobacteria bacterium
GCGGGAAGAATGGCTGACTAACAGAGATTTGGTTGAAACCAAATCTCTGGAGCGGGGACGCCCCTTGCCTCCTGATCGGCTCGACTACTATGCGACTGAACGGACGATCTTGGCCGGATATCCTCCAGCGCATGTGATGCCAGCAATGGAGCAGGCAGCTAAGGAGCGGCACAAAGAGCCAACACCCTATGCATTTGAAACTCTCGAACGTGTGTTGGGCGCCACTCGACGACAACTAGACGCGAAGGGTCTGGATCCCAAGCTGCCAGGAGGTATGGATAAAGCGACTTATGAGCAATCCCTAGAACGCGCTCTCCAAGACACAAAAGAGCGATGCATCGAGAAAGGCTATTCGCTGCGACCAGACACGCTGGACCGCTATGCGGCCGAGCTCATGTTTAGCAGAGGTCATACAGCAGACGATATAAAGGGGGCGTTAGAACAGCGAAATGATGTGCAGCATCGCCATGCTGACCCAAGTGAATATGCCCAAAATATCGTTGAAAAGGCAGCTCCTGCCCCTCTTCCATCACCCTCACAAGATCGCGGTATGGACATCGATCGATGAGTCATCCTTTTTCGCGCAGCGCGCACGGAGCGAACGTGTGTTTCCTGGCTTGAGCTGGTTTGACTGCGACCGGAGGGAGCCGGGGCTTTAGCCGCTAGTAACTGGGAGTATCCAAGCGTTAATGTGCTGCCAGGCACTTGGTTTACACATCAGACTGGGAAGATGGTTTGTTATTCGCGCAGCGCGAGCCGGGTTGTGTCAGGATAAACCAATGCTGTACGGACAGGGGTAATGACAAAACACCTTCTTGCTTTGATGCTTGGCGCTGCTGTGTTCATGCCCAGTTGTGGCCGCCTCTGTGCGGATACCGCGGAAGTCGCCACTTTTGACATGCTCGAGCCCACATGGGACGCATTTGTCAATGAACGCAACAGCTGCAATGCAGTTGATGACTGCGCCGTGTTGGTTTTTGGAAGCTGCTTGTCCTGCGCAACAGGTGTCACTGTGGGTATGGAGGTCGAGGTGCAAGCGGAACATGGCAGACTTGTGCAGCTCACCACGTGGATGGATACGAACACCTGCGAACCCATGGCCGTTCTTTGTGACAACGACTGCTCAAATGCCACTGTGCAGTGCACCAACAACGTCTGCACGGTGGTATCGGATGGAGGGCGCCTGTGAACCCATTGGCCGGGGTTTTGGCTGCTAAACTAAACTGGGAGTATCCGAGCGTTGGTGCCCTATGGACGCTGACGCCATGTGGACAGCTAGGATGTCCTTCGGTCCGTTCGCTTCGCTCACCCATCCCCAACTGACCACAAGGCTTGGACAACTGCGTTGCCCACAGCGCCCACAGGCCAGGACTACGAGCAGAATTTAAGAACAACCATGCCTTTAAGTAAGCTCACCAACATCCAGGTGAACAGTTGATTGAAGTGACGACTGCTGTTGATCATGACCAACCACTGTTCTATAGTGGAGTTCCCACCGTGCTGTATTCATGAGCACTTACTCCTACCCCTAGGCCCTCAAATGGAAGTTAAATACGTATCTGTGGCGGAAGCTGCACAGATAGCAGAACGTAGCGAACCAACGATTCGACGATGGATTAAACAATCCAAAATTTCTCGTCATATGGGACCTGTTCCTGAGCATGGGGGGTCTGCACCCCTACGCATTGATCAGGCCGAGTTGTTGCAATTTTTGGCGGTGAAAGGCCAGCAACCGCGTACGCTCACCACCTCATCAACTGAGGTGATCAGTATAGATCACTCAGATGATCTGACGCGGTTACGTGAGCTCTATGAATCCATCATAGAGGCCATTTGCAGCAATACAACCGACCACATAGCATCACTCAAACAGCAAATGGTTGTCATCACTGATGCACATCAGCACCAGATTGGAGCCATGAATGAGGTCAATCGACTAGTACAGGCTGAAAAC
>JAAEPA010000088.1 GCA_024222475.1 Gammaproteobacteria bacterium
GACGGGCCGACCATTGGGTAGCGAAGAATGGATTGAAAAGATTGAGAAACTGACCGGCAGGGTACTGAAACCCCAAAAGCGCGGCCCCAAGAGGAAAAACAGGAGCGGCAATTAAGTGTGTTTAGTAAACCGTCACCGTAACAACACCGTAACAAACGTAAACCGTCACCGTAACAAACCGTCACCGTAACTGCACCCAAACCGTCACCGTAACTGCACCCGTCACCGTAACTGCACCCGTCACCGTAACTGCACCGAAACCGTCACCGTAACTGCAGATTGGTAACTGCAGATTGATCGGTCCCTATGAAAGTCATCGATCGCCAGTTGAGGCGAGTGCATCGTCAGGCGATTCGAATTCAAATCGCATCGAAAGGTCGATAGCATGAATATCTTTGGTCAGGGCGCCGACTGAGATGTAGTCTACGCCGGTTTCCGCGATCGAACGTACACTGTCTAGGTTGACCCCGCCGGAGGCTTCTAGTTTGACCCTATGCTGTACCAATGCCACAGCCTTGCGCAGGGTTGTGAGGTCAAAGTTATCCAGCATAATGATATCGGCGCTGGCATTTAGGGCCTGTTGGAGTTCGTCCAAAGTCTCGGTTTCGACTTCGATCTTGATCTGCGGATGGCGCTGGCGCGCAGTCTTTACCGCAGCGGCGATGGACCCTGTCGAGATGATATGATTTTCCTTGATCAGGAACATATCGTATAGGCCCATGCGGTGGTTTTTACCTCCGCCACAATTGACGGCATATTTCTGAGCAGTACGAAACCCGGGGATGGTCTTACGAGTATCCAATATCTTAGCTCCTGTGCCGCGCACCGCGTTGACATAACGCCTGGTTTGTGTGGCAGTGGAAGAGAGGGTCTGTAAGAAATTCAGTGCGATGCGTTCGCCACTCAGTATAGCCCTGGCAGGTCCTTGCAGATGGCAGAGGGTTTGCTTGGGGCCCACGGCATCGCTGTCCTGGACCTCCCAGGTGATGACTATGGACTCGTCCAGCTGCTTAAAGACTGCGTTAAACCAGGCGCATCCGCAGATTACGGCCGAATCGCGCGAAATGACTCTGGCACTTGCAGCGACGGATTCAGGGATCAGGTCGGCGGTTATATCGCCCGAACCGAGGTCCTCGGCCAAAGCGGCGGCGATCTGGGTACTAATGTCTTCTATAGGCAATTCGACCGGTGTCATTTTAGTTTCTCGTCGCTGAAATAGTCATGTGTGACCTTGAGTGGCGGACAAGGCGGTCATCAAGGCCTGAAAAGGAGTGATATCCCCTTCACCCTCTGGGCGACGCCCCGCCCAGAGTTGAGCAAGGCATAAGCAATTTTGCGCCAGGGCATCGTCCGCAGAGTGATTTATAGGATTTCTAAGGATCAAGGATGCAGGAAGAGGGGATTAGAAATCAAGTCATGCCAAGTCTCTTTTACTTATTTATAATCGTAAAGAAATAATTCGACTTCTGGTCTGCGCTTCTAGATATGTTTAAACTTATTGCTAACGTTGTAGCATCTGTTCGTGGACACCACAAAAGTTCAATCGATGCCCAGTCCAAGAGACGTATCCATATCGTGATCGGTATCGCTGTGCTGTTGATGGCCGCCATCGGCGCAGGTGTTCACTATGCGATCAAACGGACATTGACCGATAGCCTGGTAGAGGGGCTTGAAACCGTTCTTGAGGCCGATGTCGAGGCGTTGCGGATCTGGATGAGGAAGAAGCGGCTATTGGCGCAATCGTTTTCCCGTGATCCTAGAATGCAACTATTGGTGCAGCAACTGATAGCGGCTAGAGACGGTAGTGACAATCCGCGCCAAGGCGTACTTGAGGCGCCACAATTGAAAATGCTTCGCGATTTATACTACTCGATGCTCTACTCGAGTGAATCGTCTTTTTTTGTGATCGTCGACCGCGAGGGGGTAATTGCAACCGATCAAGACGACATTATCGGAAAGGGATTGACCAGCCGCGGGGTCTTGCTCATCGCCCAGTCCTTTCAGGAAGGACTTCATTTTTTAAAACCTCAATTCGAAGGGACTTTACTGCGGGAATATCAGACCTCATCCGATCGATATTGGATCGGTTTTATGGTGCCCATGCAGAGTGATAAGGGAGAAATCATAGCGACATTGATCTTGGCAATGAGACCGGAAGAGGACTTCTCACGGATACTATCCATTGCCCGTATGGGCGAGAGTGGGGATACCTATGCCTTTGATGAAGACGGTGTCATGCTTTCTGACACTCGTCATACGGAGCAACTCAAAAAGATCGATTTGCTCCCGGATGATCCACAAGCACGCTCGATTCTGCGTGTTCAAATTCGTGACCCCGGTGGAGATCTAACCCAGGGCTACAGGTCAAAAATGCCAGTCCAGGCCTGGCCGCTCACCCAATTGGTTGCGATAACGGTGGCGAACAAACAAGGAACGCAGTATCTGGTGGAACCCTACCGGGACTATCGAGGGGTGCAGGTAGTGGGCGCCTCTCAATGGTTGCCGGAATATGGTTTCGGGATTGCCACGGAAGCGGAAATAGGGGAAATGTTAAGTCCGCTGAACCCTTTGAAATTCGTCTCTTATACCCTGTTCGCTATCCTTTTTATGCTGGCTCTTTTGATTGTTTATTACAGCGTGGTCATCCATTCCCTAAGACGCCGCGACCAACAAGTTCGGCAACTGGGCCAGTATTCTTCATTAAAGTTGATCGGTGAAGGCGGCATGGGGAAGGTCTATCTAGCCAAACATGCGTTCCTAAAGCGGTTGACCGCGGTCAAGTACTTGCCCATGGATCGAGTAAAACACGAAACAGTGACGCGTTTTGAACGCGAGGTGCAATTGACCAGTAAGCTCACGGATCCCAATACGGTGCAGATCTATGATTATGGCCGAACGCCGGAGGGCATTTTCTACTATGCCATGGAGTATCTTCCGGGCATTACCTTGACAAGATTACTTGAAATCGAATCCGCCGTACCACCCGCTCGCGTCATTTATATCCTGCGACAGATATGCTCTTCACTCGAAGAGGCACACACTGTAGGCCTGATCCATCGTGACATTAAGCCACTGAATATCATGCTATGTCGGTGGGGGATAAGGGCCGATGTGGTGAAGGTGTTGGATTTCGGTTTGGTCAAGGATGTCAGTCAAACCAAGAACCCACAACTGACTTCTGAACAGGTGATACTGGGGACGCCGGGTTATTACGCGCCCGAACGGCTTACTGATCCTAAAAATATTGATTCCCGCGTTGATCTCTTTGGACTGGGGATCGTCGCTTATAATCTGTTGACCGGAAAAGATGTCTTCGAAGAGGAAGATACGGCACAGACTCTGCTCAAGGTGATCGAGATGCAGCCGCAATACCCGTCTTTGCTCGTTGAACATGAGGTACCGCAGCAACTAGACCAACTGGTCATGGACTGTTTGGCCAAGGATCCCGATGATCGTCCTCAAGGCATGGGCGATGTGAAGCAGAGATTAAATGACATAGAGAGCCAACTCATCCCGTGGAATCAGGAGGATGCCAGAGGGTGGTGGGATGTCCATAAGAGCGAGATCGATGTTCAGCATAACAAAAATTCCAGCAACGCCTTTTGAGCATGCAGCCGGTTGCCGGCCTCATCCCAAACCACGCTTTGCGGTCCTTCCAACACCTCGTTGCTGACCTCTTCCCCACGGTGAGCCGGTAGGCAGTGCATGAATAAGGCATCTTGGTTGGCCTGCGCCATGATCGTTGGCGTAACTTGATAAGGAGCAAAGGCCTTGAGCCGCCTTTTTTGTTCTTCTTCCTGACCCATGCTGGTCCACACATCGGTAACCACCAGATCGGCGTTATGGACGGCTTCCATGGGGTCACGCATAATTTGTACTCTTTGGGCGGCGACCTGCACGATGTCGTGCTCGGGCTCAAATCCTTCCGGGCAGGCAACTCTCAGTTGGAAATCAAATCGTTGGGCGGCATTGATATAGGAATTGCACATATTATTTCCGTCGCCTATCCAGGCGACCGTGGCGCCTTTGATATCGCCGCGATGTTCCTGCCAAGTTTGCATGTCCGCGAGCAATTGGCAGGGATGAAACCGGTCTGTTAAACCATTGATGATCGGGACCTGGGAGTTCTTGGAAAAATGCACGATATTGCGATGTTCGAAGGTGCGCACCATGATGCAGTCGACCATGCGGGACAGCACTCTGGCGCTGTCTTCGATGGGTTCTCCTCGACCGAGCTGGGTGTCGCGTGGTGAGAGAAACAGGGCGTGCCCTCCGAGCTGGGCCATTCCAACCTCGAAAGAGACGCGGGTGCGGGTCGATGATTTGTCGAAAATCATGCCTAGAGTGCGGTGCTTCAACAACTCGTGGATCTCACCTCGCCAGTGTGCGTGTTTGAGTTCCGTGGCCCGTGTGATCAGTGAGATCAGCTCCTGGGAGTTGAGATCCAGTAAGGTGAGAAAATGACGGATGGCCATGGTTTAAGTCTCTCTCGAAAAGGGGTTGGCCGTATTGGTAAGGAATTTACACATTAGTTCAGCTATGGTGTTAATGATCAGACCCGAACCAATCACAGATGGCACGGATGTTGTCGTTGAAATAAAAACGGCAGCGGTAGACGCTGCCGTTTTTACTTAAGTACCACTATCTATACCGAAAAATCTTGCTCAGGTAAAGCCCTCAGTAGGGTTGATAGGTTTTATGAGCTAAAATTATTGGTTGCAAACTCCCAATTCACGACATTCCAGAAATTTTCGATATACTTGGGCCGTGCGTTACGATAATCGATGTAATAGGCGTGTTCCCATACGTCGATGGTGAGCAGGGCGGTCGCATCCCCTGCCAATGCAGAGCCGGCGTTGCTGGTGTTGACAATTTCCAAGCTGCCGTCACTGTTCTTGACCAGCCAAGTCCATCCTGAACCAAAATTAGTGACTGCTGAGGTGGAAAACTTGTTTTTGAACTCGGCAAAACTGCCAAAGGTGGCATTGATGGCGTCGGCCAGGGCACCGCTGGGTTCGCCACCTCCGCCTGGACCCATGCAATTAAAATAAAAGGTATGGTTCCAGATCTGCGCGGCATTATTGAAAATACCTCCTGCCGGCGCCAGCTTGATGATGTTATCCAGAGGCATGTTCTCGTATTCAGTGCCTGGGACCAGATTATTGAGATTGGCTACATAAGTGGCATGGTGCTTGTCGTGATGAAACCCCAGCGTCTCTGCGGAGATGTGGGGTTCGAGTGCCTCTTTGGAATAGGGTAGGTCGGGCAGTGTATGAGCCATAGGATTACTCCTTTCTAAATTAACGGGTAGTTTGTTTATGTTGTGTAGAATTGGACTTGCTAAGATTAGGATAAGCGGGTCATTGAATGCAATAACTCTTATAAAAAATCAGCCTATTTTTACATCTGGACTTTAATATGGATTATTTTAATGTGTGGAATCGCTGGTGAGCTGCGCTTAGACGGCCATACCCCGGATCTGGGGGTGATGCGGCGCATGCTGGATCGGCTCAGACGTCGTGGTCCGGATCACGAAGGAAGTTATTCCGATGGCCCCCTGATGCTGGGGCACCGCAGACTGTCAATCATCGATCTCAGTACCCATGCAAACCAGCCGATGGTGGATGCCGAGCTGGGATTGGCGCTAGTGTTTAATGGCAGCATCTATAATTATCCCCAGCTGCGAGAGGAGTTGAAAGGGCTGGGTTATCACTTTTATTCCACCGGTGATACCGAGGTCATCATCAAAGCTTATCACGCCTGGGGTGAGGCCTGTGTACCGCGTTTCCTGGGCATGTTTTGCCTGGTGCTTTGGGATATGAACAGGCGGCATCTTTTCATGGCGCGTGATCGTCTAGGCATCAAACCCTTGTATTACAGCAAGGAAGCGCGATGGCTGCGGTTCGCATCTACCCCCCAGGCCCTGATCGCCGCCGGTGATGTGGATACCGCATTGGATCCCATCGCATTGCATCATCATCTGACACTGCATGCCGTAGTCCCGGCGCCGCGAACCCTTTTAAAAGGGATTCGCAAGCTTGCGCCGGCGCATACCATGGCGGTAAGCGCAACCGGCGAATGTCGGATAAGACCCTACTGGTCATTGGCCGCCACCCGCCCGCCTCGTCCACTGAGCGAAGGACAATGGGTCGAGCAGGTGCGTGAGGCTCTGACGCGTGCCGTGGAGCGTCGATTGAGGATTGCTGACGTACCCGTGGGTGTGCTGCTCTCAGGTGGGTTAGATTCCAGTCTGCTGGTGGGATTGTTGGCGCAGTGCGGGGTCAGTGATCTGAAAACCTTTACGGTAGGGTTCGATGATCAGCCTGAGGAGAAGGGCAACGAATTTGAATATTCCGATCTAGTGGTCAAACGTTTCGCCACCGATCATTATAAATTTTACATCTCCAATCAAGAGGTCCTGGAGCGTCTCCCCGAAGCCGTGGACAACATGGCTGAACCCATGGTAGGCCAGGACGCCGTGGCTTTTTATCTGCTCGCCGAACAAGTATCAAAAGAGGTTAAGGTGGTGCAGAGCGGTCAGGGGGCCGATGAGGTGTTCGGTGGCTACTTCTGGTATCCGTTGATGCAGGCCGACCGTTCTGAGAACGATCTACAACGGTTTCGAAGATATTATTTCGACCGCTCTCACGCCGAATACGCGCAGACCGTGACGCCGACCTATTTGGCTGAGGACTATACCTCGCAACTGATATCGGAATTATTGAATAAGTCGCATGCGGACAGCTTTCTAGACGCCGTGCTGCGCATGGATGTGACTACCCTGATCGTGGATGATCCGGTAAAACGGGTGGACAATATGACCATGGCCTGGGGGCTGGAGGCCAGGGTGCCGTTTCTAGATCACCAACTGGTAGAGCTGGCTCTGCGGATGCCGCCGGAGCTGAAATTGAAAGGGCAGGGCAAGCACCCCTTGAAATCCATCGCCCGAGGCCTCATACCGGATGCAGTGATCGATCGGCCCAAAGGTTACTTTCCTGTCCCCGCACTGAAATATGTTCGAGGGCCCTTTTTTCAACTCATGGAGCAGATCCTCAACAGCACGACTTGCAGACAACGTGGATTGTTCAATCGAGGCTATGTGGATCGCCTGCTGGCGGATCCTGAGGCCAATTTGACGCCCTTGCATGGCAGCAAGCTCTGGCATCTGGCCTTGTTGGAAATGTGGTTGCAACGGAATTTTCTATAGATGGGGGAGGGGAGGCTTGCAACACTAAATCCCCCACCAAATTAACCGTTTATTTCTGCATTAAAAAGCATAAACTCTACCCATACAACAACGGATGGGTTTTCAGAAAACATTACCTATCACCTGCGCCGTATCGCGGTGCTGGGGTACCTAACTTACGAGGTAGACACAGTGGATGCATTAGATCGAATTCGAGAGCAGGTAGAGAATAATCCGGTGGTGATCTATATGAAGGGCTCTCCTGATATGCCGCAATGTGGATTCTCCGCCCGTGCCGCCGCGGCACTGGGTCAATGCGGCGAGGAGTTTGCTTACATCAACATATTGATGGACCCGGACATTTTTCATAACCTGCCGCAGTTCGCCAATTGGCCAACCTTCCCCCAGGTCTATATCGATGGCGAACTGATAGGCGGCTGTGACATCACCGTGGAATTATTCGAGAACGGTGAGTTGCAGAAAATGGTCCGACAGGCGGTTTCCAAGGCGAAGCAGACGCCGGACGAGGCCTGAGCGTTTGGGAATAAATCAAAATCTACTGTAGCTGATCTCAGTGGCCGCCTTGCTACAATTTCAAATTATTCAGAAGCTCTGAGAGAGTCGGGAATTGTTAAAACACTAAAAAAGCCTCGAAAAGAGGCTTTTTTAGTTTAAAGTCATTTTAAAATCTGACGCTTCGCGCTCGAAATCCGGCGCTATTTCCACTATTCTCCTAAGGGCTACTGACTATTGAGCATTTCAGGAAAGGCTTGATTTAAGTTCTGCCATCGATTAACTACATTGCAGAAGATATCAGCCGTCTTCTGGGCGTCATAAATCGCTGAATGGGCCTCCTTATTATCCCATTTCATTCCTGCGACCTGTACCAGGCGAGACAATACGGTCTGACCGTAGACCAAAGCGCCAAGCGTCACGGTGTCCAGATTGCTGAACAGGTGAAAAGGATTGCGTTTTATTCCGGTGCGTTCGACGGCGGCGTTGATGAAACTCAGGTCAAAGCCGGCATTGTGGCCGACTAGAATGGCCCTATTGCAGTTGTTTGCCTTAACCGCCTTACGGATGTCCTTGAATATAAAGTCTAAGGCCTCTTTCTCAGGTAAGGCGATGCGCAGGGGGTGCCAGGGGTCGATGCCGTTGAATTCCAGGGAAGCCGGGTCCAGATTGGCCCCTTCAAAGGGGAGTACATGAGTGGAACGGGTCTTGTCCGTCGCGAAAAAACCCTTCTCATCCATGCGCAGGAGAACGATGGCAATCTCCAGCAAGGCATTGGTTTTTGCGTGGAAGCCGCCGGTTTCTACATCCACAACCACGGGTAGAAAGCCCCGGAAACGTGAGCCCATAGGATAGAAGTCATTTTCAATAGTCATAAACTAAAGCTTACAGGATTGCAGGATCTTGTGCTCTATCAATGTGATAATTACGTTGATAGAGCACAAGGTAAAAGTGAAATATTATCCGACCGGCTCCGACACACATGAGGTTGCAGATGAATAGTCAGGTACTATTGCAAGACGTTGATGCCCAGGAGACTCAGGAGTGGCTCGATGCCTTGGATGCAGTAATCGACGTCGAAGGCGTAGAACGCGCGCATTATCTGTTGGAACAGATGATCGATCATGCCCGCCGCTCCGGCGCCAATCTGCCCTATTCCGCTAATACCGCTTACATCAATACCATACCGCCTAATCTACAGGCGCGCCGGCCCGGTGATCCGGCGATAGAGCGCCGTATTCGGTCCTTCATTCGCTGGAACGCCATGGCCATGGTGGTGCGCGCCAACGCCATCAGTAGTGAACTCGGCGGTCATATTGCCACCTTTGCCTCCTCGGCAACGCTTTATGATATTGGATTCAATCATTTCTGGCGGGCCCGCACCCATGAGCATGGGGGAGATCTGATCTACATGCAAGGCCATTCGGCACCGGGGATCTATGCACGGGCCTTTCTCGAAGGTCGGTTGAGCGAGCAACAGCTCGATCATTTTCGCCGAGAGGTGGACGGCAAGGGGTTGTCTTCTTATCCGCATCCGCACCTGATGCATGATTTCTGGCAGTTTCCCACAGTGTCCATGGGCTTGGGACCCATTATGGCCATCTATCAGGCCAGGTACTTGAAATATATGCATGATCGTGGTCTGGCCAACACCAAGGATCGCCGGGTCTGGGCCTTCGTCGGTGATGGCGAGGTGGACGAGCCCGAGTCCCTGGGGTCCATATCACTGGCCGGGCGCGCGCAGTTGGACAATCTGATCTTCGTGGTGAATTGCAACCTGCAACGTCTAGATGGTCCGGTGCGTGGCAACAGCAAAATCATCCAGGAATTGGAGGCCATTTTCCGTGGTGCCGGCTGGAATGTCATCAAGGTGATCTGGGGATCTTACTGGGACCCGTTGCTGGCCAAAGACAAGCATGGATTGTTACGCCAGCGCATGGAGGAGGTCGTGGATGGGGATTATCAGAATTACAAGGCCAAAGGCGGGGCCTATGTGCGCGAGCACTTCTTCAGTAAATATCCCGAACTGGCGGACATGGTGGCGACCCTGTCACACCAAATTGTGCAAACCATGGCAACATATTGCCAAACTCGGCCCAAACAGTTGCCAAACCACCACCATGCCATCCAAATACTTGCCTGAACCCACATTTTGAC
>JAAEPA010000089.1 GCA_024222475.1 Gammaproteobacteria bacterium
CCCATGCACCGGCCACGGTATTTCGTAAACTGGGCGAATTGTCGTACCGCACCAGTTACTCCCATGGGGCACGTTACTACACGCTTGATGATCTCGTACAGTTTAATAGCGAAGGCTTATGGTCGTATGATTCGGTCTGGTTTTCCCGATATGGCACCTTGCTCAGTACCCTTGAAGGCTTCATTGATAACGCCGAGGCGGGCCACTATGGAGCGGAGCTCAGGGACAGCTTGCACGTGGAAGTGAATCCCTCGCTGCTCAAACTGATCAATCAGGGAAGAGCCGTCAGAGAGAAAGTGCACGGGCTGTATTTGTACTGCTCGGTCGATCGACCAATCCACCAACGTCAGCTAGCCACTCGCCAAGCGAGAGGTGCCAGTGAAGGGACACGCGGCATCATTGTAAGCAAGGACTGGGTGTCCGATGAGATCAAGGCGGCCATCATTTTGTTTTTCAGCCTGCTCGATGAGAAACAACGGCGGCTATTTGCCGGGCTCGAGTCGCTTCAGTTTGGCCACGGTGGTGACAGTTGGATTGCGGATCTGTTGGGGCTCGATCCGCACACGGTGTCCAAAGGGCGTCGTCAGATAATTGAAAGGGATATCCTGCCGGAAGGTCTTAGGCAGGCCGGGGCGGGTCGCCCCAGGGTAAAAAAACATCCCGGAAATAGTCACAGAGATTGAGCGACTGCTCGAACATGACACCGCGGGAGACTCGATGAACGACAGTAAGTGGTCGCGGCGCACGACAGAGAAAATCGCCGATCAGTTGGGCCATCTCGGTATTGATGTGAGTGCGAGCACCGTGCGCCGTTTGCTCAAGTCAATGGGGTTTTCGCTCAAGTCGAATCGCAAATCCATTGCTCATGCGACATCGCCGGAGAGAAACGCGCAGTTTGAGTACATCGCGCAGCTGCGAGAAAGTTATGCCGGAGAAGGCCAACCGATCATCAGCGTGGATACCAAGAAGAAAGAATTAGTAGGCCAGTTCAAGAATCCCGGAAGTCGTTGGGAGCGACAGTCGACGCCGGTGAATGACCACGATTTTCGTTCCCAGGCAGAGGGTCTGGCCGTACCCTATGGTATTTATGAGTTGTTGCTCAATCGTGGGAATGTGTATGTGGGAACCAACGCCGAGACACCTGAATTCGCCGCTGACTCCATTGCTCGATGGTGGCACACTGCGGAGAAGGACTATACCGATGCAAAGCGTCTACTCATACTTGCCGATGGTGGGGGCGCCAATGGCGTACGCTGCAGGGCGTGGAAAGCGTTCGTTCAGACCCAGGTGGCAGATCGATATCGAATTCCGGTGACCGTCTGTCATTACCCACCCGGTACGTCAAAATGGAATCCGATCGAACACCGACTGTTCAGTGAGATCAGCAAAAACTGGAAAGGCCAACCACTCGATAGCTATGAAACGATTGTAAAGTACATTCGTACGACGAAGACAAGCAAAGGTCTACGGGTCCGGGCTAAGTTGGTGAAAAAAACCTACGAAAAAGGCATCAAGATCTCGAAGGAGGAATTTGAAGCATTATCGATTGAACGCCCTGAAACTCTATCGCAGTGGAACTACACCCTCTCACCCCGACAAAGCTGCTAATCGAAAATGTGAATTAATTTTGACGCCATCCCTTAATGGCCACGGTAACAGGGCTTTCAATGTTAGCATTCGGGAGTTCCGCGGTAGCGGTTGACCTGACGGTTTACACCGCTGTAGAAGCGGAAGACCTGGCCCGTTATGCAGAAACCTTTAACCAG
>JAAEPA010000090.1 GCA_024222475.1 Gammaproteobacteria bacterium
AGCGGCTTTAGTTGCCGTAGAGTCACTGAGGTAGCTATGTTGAGTGCACCGAGGGAACGACAGTGACTGATGTTGTACGAAGACGTAGCGGACGCAGGATGATCGGGGCAAAGGGAAAGGTTGCCGCGTTTGCGAGTCATTTTTGGATATGGATATCCCAAAATGTTTCACGATGAAATGGTCTCCTCCCACTCCACTAATCGGCGTCATAATGCGCCATGATGGAAGTGTAACTACCGTCAAAAGAAGCAGGAGAAGACCATGAACAAGATTACGACAATTGGACTAGACTTGGCAAAGAATGTGTTCCATGTGGTGTGCTGTGACCGGTATGGGAAAGTGGTTGGTAGGAAAATGCTGAAGCGATCCAAGGTACTGAGATATTTTGCTAATCTGCATGAATGCCTCATAGGGATGGAGGCATGTGCCAGCGCTCATTACTGGGCTCGTGAGCTGGGAGCTCTGGGGCATCAGGTAAAGTTGATCCCGCCACAGTATGTAAAGCCGTATGTGCGTGGCAACAAGAATGATTACAACGATGCTTTGGCTATTTCTGAAGCGGTAACCCGGCCGGAGATGCGTGTTGTATCGGTAAAGACGACTGAGCAACAAGATATTCAGGCGTTGCATAGGCTACGTGAGCGTGGCATCCAGAATCGCACCGCATTGTGTAATCAACTACGTGGCTTGCTGGCGGAATATGGTTTGATTTTGCCCCTAGGGGTGAGTGTGCTGCGTCGGTTCCTGCCGGAACTGCTGGAAGATGGAGAGAACGGTTTGAGTGATTTTTTCCGCAGTCTGCTGGCAGAAAGCTATCAGCAGTTACTGGAACTAGATGCGCATATTGCTTTTTATACGCAAAGCCTGATGGATTACAGTCGGCAGAATGAAGCATGCCAGCGGTTACAGACGATTCCTGGTTATGGTCCGATTGTAGCCAGTGTGTTTTACAGTATGGTAGGCAATGGTGAGGCGTATCGGAGAGGCCGAGGAGTATCTGCTGCGGTGGGTCTGGTCCCACGACAGCATAGCAGTGGTGGAAAAGATGTGTTGCTGGGTATAAGCAAACGTGGTGACCGATATCTGCGTAGCTTGTTAGTGCATGGAGCACGCTCGGTGGTGGGTCGTGCTGCAAACAAGGATGACCGTTTGAGCCGTTGGATCAATAAGGTAAGGGCGGAGCGTGGTTTTAACAAAGCAGCAGTGGCTCTGGCGAACAAGATGGCGCGGATCGGGTGGGCGATATTGGCTCACAAGACTGTTTATCAGGCTGGATGAAAAGTATTGAAATGATCGGTAACGATTAGAGAGAGGTAACCTACCAACGATTGCGAAGACTTTGTGACTGATGATGACACAACAGGTTAGACCGGCGTATTGAAAACCTGGCTATCTCGTAGGCATATTATGCCGATTTCACGATAAGGACGATACGCGCGAATTTCATCGAGGCCAGAGAGTGAAGTATCTCTCGTTACAGGCCGGATATACGAAAGCAATCCTGTCCCTGTCATTTGGTTTACTAAGTCTTGCAAAGTGGGTGGAGACCATATACGAGGTAGCGGCACTCTTGTTCCCTTGTACACGTTCAGTCATAGCCATCACTGCACCTTGAACTGGGCAACCATGCCTTGAAGATCTGATGCCAAACGGGTCAAGTCGCCACCTGCGGCGGAGGTCTGCTTCGCACCCACCGAGGTCTGTTCTGTCATACTGTTAATCTGAACAACATTCTTACTAATCTCATCTGCCACAGCACTCTGCTCTTCCGCCGCACTGGAAATTTGGATGCTCATATCATTGATCCGACCAATAGACTCCACAATCGTTGTCAAGGCAGCACCTGTTACTGATGCCTGTTCCTTTGAACCATGCGCCTTCTTCCGGCTTAGATCCATGGCCGCTACTGCTTGACGCGCACCACTCTGGAGTTTTTCAATCATCTGGTTGATCTCTTCGGTGGAGGTTTGGGTTTTGCTGGCCAGATTACGTACTTCATCAGCCACCACGGCAAAACCGCGACCCTGCTCTCCTGCTCGAGCTGCCTCAATGGCTGCGTTCAACGCCAGTAGGTTGGTCTGCTCGGCAATGCTCTTGATCACATCAAGCACGGAACCAATCTCTTCACTGTACTGTTCCAGTTGCTGAATAACGCCAGCGGCACTTTCGACCTCATCAGTAAGCTGATCTATCTGCCCGATGGTCTCCCGCATCGCTTGCTGTCCCGCAGCAGCCTGGTCATTAACATCAGTAGCGGCATTGGCTGTATTGGATGTATTGGTAGCAACTTCCTGAATCGTTGCACTCATTTCCGTCATGGCGGTGGCCAACTGGGTGGTTTCAGCCAACTGTTGATCGACAGCCTGATTGGTCTGCTCGGTTATCACCGAGGTCTCCTCCGCGGTGGTTGCCAGTTGCGAGGTGGCACCCGAGACCTGATTCATGCTTGACTGGAATGTCCTCAGCATGGAATTGAAAGCCGAAGCAGCTTCACCCAACTCATCCTTTGAATCGTTTTCCATCATCCGGGTCAGATCGGCATCACGCTCGACTTCAGAAATGGTCGTACTGAAATCGATGATTGGACGTGACAGTACACCGGCAAACCAAACACCGATACCGATAGCTACAACAATCAACACCACTGCCGCACCCGCCGCAACAGTAATAAGCTCTGCTGAAAGGGCATCAGCTGCACGGAACGCCTCTTCCTCATCTATCTCGGCCAATATAGCCCAATTGACACCTTTGATAGCCACCGGCGCATAGGCCGATAACACAGGAACATTCCGATAATCCGGAAAAATCTCAAATCCGGTTTTACCCGAAAGCGCCGCACGGCTACCCACAGTATCTATAGGCTGCAGTCCAATACTGCTCCCCTTGGCTTTAATCATCTCCAACGTCTGTTTGGCAATACCACCTTGATTGAGCGCCTGAATATAGCCTGCCTTGTCCTCCAACAGGAAGCGGCTGGTACTGCGCATCAGCGTATCTGGCCCCACCAGGTAGGTCTCGCCCGATTCGCCAAGGCCCGCCTGCTTCCAGTTGCCATTATGGGTCATGATCTGGTTGATACGCCCAATCGGCATCTGGAATATCAGCACGCCTACCTTCTTATTGCCGGAAAAAATGGGTGAGGCAATAAAGCTGGCAGCACTCTCATAAGAAGGTGGGTAGGAAGCAAAATCAGTAATAGCCACGAAATCGGGGGAGTTGGCCTGATTGGCCTTGCGGAAAACCTCACCAATACCGGTGGCAGCGAAAGGTCCATCCTTCAGTGAGGTGGCGAAGTCCAATTCCTTGTATACAGAGTAGACAATGTCACCGGACTCTGAATCAACCAGGAAGATGTCGTAGTATTCGAATTTTTCCAGGAAATCCCGCATTACCGGGTGATAGGTGGAATGCTGACCTGCATATTTGGATTTATCACCAGGATCACTCAGCTTATGCTTCTCTCCAAGGGGATTTTGATTTGCCTTGATAAAGCTGTGCTGAAGCGCCAGAGCGTCCGCGTCCAGTTTAGACAGCCACGCGCTTGCAGGTGCCTTCTTGCCGCGGTTGAGACGTTCATACTCAGGGGAAAAAACGCTAGCGTAATATTGTTCGAGCTCAGAGCTTTTAGCAGGGGAGGACGCATCCGCCACATCTTGCCGATAACTGTTAAAGCTACCCGTAAACGACTGCATCGCCTCAACCACCATCCGGTTCCTGGAGAGGGTCTGGACCTGATTGCGAA
>JAAEPA010000091.1 GCA_024222475.1 Gammaproteobacteria bacterium
CCCGGTCCACCACAGCGCGCGCGCGCATCCCCCAGCCTGTACAAAACATGGACACAGCTGAGATATACGCGGAATGGCTCGTAGGTAAAAATGACAGCCCCGGACATCACTATACTTTGCGGCAGAAGTTTGTGCCTGGTTATGGCTATAGCGCAAAGTACTGCAAACTCCTTGAGTTTGAAACAGTCTGGGTTTCAACTCAATAACCTGTCTGAGACTTATGCCCAACTGTACTAACTCCATAAAACTCCTTCTCTTTCTCCCGGCGGCCTTTACCATAAAAATTACCCGCGCCGCTCTTGCCAGGCCGCCCACAACGGCTGGTGGTGCCGCTGCTGCAAATACACGGCCTGCGCTTCGGGGTCAGGCTGGTTGTCGAGGTAGGTTTGCATCACCCCTGCGGCGGCAGCCAGAACATCGTCCGCCTGCACCAACTCTAACCCCTCACACACCTGCCAGATAAAATGCAAGGCCCACATGGGATGCTCCATCCCCCTGAAGGTGGGATTGCTGGCCCATACAACCAGAAGCTGGTCAGCATACATTTGCGCCAGTTCCAGATCGTTTTGTCGAAAAGCAACAAGGGCCAGTCCAGCTAGATCTTCAACCAGGAGGCGGGGCTGGTTAAGTTCCTTGCGGATGGTTGAAGACTGTTTATAAACGGTTTGGGCTTGTTGAAATGCTGCTTCTGCTAAAGCCAGGGCGCCCAAATAATTCAGTGTGCGGCCCTCCCAAGCTCGATTGCCAATCTCTCGTATGATGAGCAAACTCTGCTCATAGTAGTCTCTCGCGTCGGCATACAGTCCCTGGCTGTATGCCACACGTCCCAGGTTACTCAGTGTTGAACCCTCCCCGGCTCGCTCGCCAATCTCGTGTCTGATAACCAGACTCCGCTCGTAGTAGTCTCTCGCGTTGGCGTACAATCCCTGGTTGTACGCCACCTGCCCCAGGTTATTCAGTGCCGTACCCTCCACATCGCGGCCGCCAATTTCTTGAGAGATAACCAGACTTTGTTCAAAGTAGGCTGTTGCTTGGCTGTACTGCTCTTGGCGCATGGATATATATCCCAAATTGTTTAACGTTCTGCTTTCTCCATCTTGATCACCAATTTCTTGAGACACGGCCAGACTTTGCTCAAAATAGACTTTTGCCCGGTCCGACTGCCCCTGATAGGCAGTCACGTTCCCCAGGGTTTTTAAAGAAGTGGCCTCCGTAAGTTTGTCACCAACAGTTTGTGCCAGCGACAAACTTTGTTGCAAATAAGATTCGGCCTGGGGATAAGCTCTTTGTCGCCAACTACTCTCTCCCAAAGCAAGCAGAAATCGGCCCTCATTGGGTCGGTCGCCCATTTGCCGTGCCAATTGCAGCGCTTGCAGATGATATTGATGGGCCGTTTCATATTTACCTTGGGCACTTGCGGCTTGTCCCAGGTTGCGCAGGGATTGCATTTGCCCTGGCTGGTCATCGATCTCTTTTCGCAAGTGCAACGCCTGCTGGTGGTAATCGATAGCCGTGGGATAATCTCCCAGTCGAAAAGCGCACCTACCCAGGCCACCCCAGGCGCGGGCTACCTGAATGGGGGCCATGGCTGTTTGAGCTAAATCAGAAGCGCGTTGGTACTGCTGGCTTGCCATCTCATAGACCCCTTGATGCAACAAGGCCTGGCCGCTGTTAATCATCCCTTGGGCCTGACTTGGGCCGTCCCCGCTCTTAGCCGCCCATTGGGATGCTTGTTTCGAAATCGCAAGCGCCGCTTCATAATCTCCCACGGCATTGTGATAAGCCCCATAACGTAAAGCAGCCGCAACCCGCTGGGTTGGGCTGCCGGCCAAAAATGCCTGTTGGATTAAATCAGTCTCTTGTGCTTCCCGCAGCCCCAGGCGGTTATAAATTTCTTCCCGTTCCAGATGCAACGCATACCGCCTCGCTGGGTCATCTTCAGGTGTGAGCGCCAATGCTCGACTGAAATAGTGCGCCGCTTCTTCATTGGCGTACTGTGTAGCCGCATACTTCCCGGCGAGGCGGGCGTAATGGCGCGTTTTCTCCCGCTCCCCAGCCATGTCCCAGTGTTTCATCAGAGTAGCAGCGTAGCTGGGTTGGTCCAGATATACATTTTCATAGGCTTCGGCCACCTGGCGGTGAAGGGGTGGGCGCTCATCCTCCTCCAAAATGCTCGTCAATTCTGAGCGCAGTTTGTCATGTGCAAAAAGCCACTGACCTTCCCGAACTTCCAGCACGGCAACGTTGGCACAGGCCGCCAGCCACGTTTCCAGATCGGTCTGAGAGGTGGCTGCCTGCAACACATCTAAATCCAGAGCGCGTCCGGCGATAGCGGCCAGTTTGAGCAAAGGTTGATGTTCAGGCGGAACCCGCACCAGCCGCCGCCGGATAATGCGCCGCACACCCCCAGCGAAAACTTCATCCGGCAGCGTCATGTCCCCAACCGCATCCAGCCGTCCGGCTTCTTCGGCCAGGGTGCGCATCGTCTCGACCAGAAAGAAGGTGTTGCCCTCGGTCTCTTTTTGCAGCAGACTGAGTACTTGAGGCTGTGAACCGGACTGCCCCAACATCGATACGCTCAGTTTCATCATGTTTTTCGGCGATAGGCGCGCCAAAGGCAGGGGATGCATATTGGGAAGTATGGCGGGTAAGTCGGGGCGTTCGTCGTTGCGATAGTTGCCGATCACCAACAGGGGCAAATCAGCTACCCAATGATGGAGGGCTTTGAGCGGTTCCAGACTCTTGGAGGTCCAATGCAGGTCTTCCAACAGAAGAATCAGCGGGGCATTTTTTTTACTCACCGTCCGACAAATTTCGGCAATCGTCAGGTGCAGACGCTGCCGCTTGGCCTCGCCCTCCAATTCCGGGGCATCCGGGATTTCCCGCCCCAGCAGCGCGCTAATATCGGAGACTAAAGGCTTAATAACACCGGCTTCCAAATCGTTGAGTTCAGCCATCAGGGCGAGATGGCGCAAGGGAGTACGCCAAAGCTGATACGTTTGCCCGCCGCCTTCGACGCCCTGCCCGCGCAATACGGTTGCGCCCGCGACCAACGCCCGAATACGCAGTTCGTCCAGCAAACGCGATTTGCCCACCCCACTCTCGCCGCCCACCAGCCACGCACTGCCTTTGCCCATCATGGCGTTTTCCAATGCGTTCGTCAACTGCTTCTGCTCGGCTTCGCGCCCTACAAAGGTAGCCGCCTGCAAGAAACTCTCGCGGATGGTGGGATCTTCAGGCAGGGGTGGTTGACCGAAGCCCTCTCGCAACGCGGCGATAGTGGCCTGGGCATCCGGGTAACGACCCGCGGGGTCTTTTTCGAGGAGCTGGGTCACAACGGCTTGCAAGGGCGCGGTGATTTCTAAGGCGGCCATATCCGGGGGTTTAGTCAGAATCCCCATAACATCGGTGAAGGGACGCTCTCCGGCGAACAGCTCGTAGGCCAGTACCCCTACCGTGTGCAGGTCGGTCGCTTCCGTGGCCTGCCCGTATCGGATGGTTTCGGGAGCCATGTAGGCCGGGGTACCAGTGCGCCCTTCAGCCATCTCACGCGGCACGGCCAGCCCAAAATCCAGGACCCGCACGCGTCCATCCGTGACCAGGACATTGGCGGGTTTGAGATCCCGGTGTAGAATGCCGCGGCGGTGCAGGTAGGCCAGGGCTTGCAGCATCTGGACGAGCAGGGCCACTTTATCTGCGACAGATTTGCCTGTGCCCGCTTCCAGGATGGTCTGGGCGTGGGGGAGGTAATTCATCGTGAAGTAGGGCTGAGGGGTTCCCCCTGGGGTGCGGTCAAAACCGTAGTCGATGACGCTGATGATGTTCGGGTGGCGCAGCCCCGCCAAAGTTTGGAATTCCCGCGCCAGGGCCAAACGAAGGGTCTCTTGCTGCTGGGCGGAGTCATCGTCCAAATTCAGCCGCGAGGCAAATTGCAATTGCGCAGGGGAAAGGGTAACGCGTTTGAGGGCGAGGGTGTCTCCCGTGAGGCGGTCGGTGGCGCGGTAAACTACCCCCATCGCGCCTGTGCCGAGGGCTTCGTGGAGTTGGTAGCGGTTGGCGAGGATGTTGTTGATTCTTTTAGACACGTAGTTTCATCTTTGCCAATATGTTTGGCTACAGTTTACCGTTCTGTCCAAGCAATAATTTGATTCCGGCCAGCTTGTTTAGCCACGTAAAGGGCCTGGTCTGCCCGGTCAATCATAGCGGTAAGTGAAATACTCTCCACTTCATCCATGCTAGTTATTCCAACGCTGATTGTAACCGCAATCTTAGTTTCTCCTACTTCTATCGGCTGGACAGCTATCGTCTGATGCATGCGCTCCGCGATCCGTTCTGCATCATAGAGAGGCGTTTCGGGCAGCATGATAACAAATTCATCTCCGCCATAGCGCCCCAGAATATCCGTCACGCGAACGCAGGCACGAATACGTCTCACAACGCTTTGCAAAACTTGATCGCCTGCAAGATGGCCGTGCTGATCGTTGACCTGCTTGAAGCGGTCGAGGTCAAACATGATAATAGCGAGTGGGCGATGGTAACGCCGTGTTCTGGCCAGTTCTTTTTCGGCCAAGTCAAAAAAATGGCGGCGGTTGTAAATCCCTGTTAAAAAATCTATTACTGCTAATTCCTGGAGTTTTACATTTGCATGAGCCAGTTTGGCGGTCCGCTCTTCTACTCGCGCTTCTAATTCATCGTTGAGCATAGCATTCTCAATCGAGACCGCGACTTGGGCCGCGAAATATTCTAATAGCATCAAATCGTCCTCGTCGAAAAGATTGCTTTCCGAGCGATTCTCGACATAGAGAGCGCCTAATAGTTTCCCACGCGAAATTAAAGGCACACATATTACAGAGCGGATTTTCAAATCCAACACACTTGAGGCATCAAAGCTTGTAATAGCATCTGCTGTAATCTGCGCCTTCTTCGTCGTGATAACTTCATTAAGTATTGTTCGGCTGATTTGCTCTTGGGGCTTTGGGAGGGCGTTTCCATCTTTGTCTTGCCCCACGCGGAACACAAGTTTGTCGGCTTCTCCCAGCAAAACGAGGTATCCGTACTCTGCCCTCACAAAATCGAGTGCCATCCCCATTGCCCGTTTCAGCAGAGGATCCAGGACGCGGTTTTCCGCGAATTGTCTCCCCATTTCGAGCAGTTTTTTCAGCTTTGTTACTTCCATAAATACCTCACGTTTCAAAAAACTGATTAGCTTTTGATGGCGAATGTGTTTGAGGGGGGATGTAAAATTATATCGTATATCATAGCAC
>JAAEPA010000092.1 GCA_024222475.1 Gammaproteobacteria bacterium
GCACTCACTGATTCGGCTGTTAATGATGAGGGCGTTGCTGGAGGATTTTCGTCTCCTGTATCGGGCGGGTCGTTATTTGTATCGCCTGAAGAAAGACCAGAGTTAGGGTTTACAATTAACGAAGAAACATCCACAGCCTCAAAATCTGATCCCTTCACCTGGCGCAGCTCGCTTACTAATGTATCGTTGTTCGTAACCGTTCACGGGCATTAGACCCATCTGCAGATTTGTAATCGGGTCAGCCATTGAGGCCAACATCACCTCGTTTTCTAAAGACTTCGCTCCAAAAAGCACGTTAGTGCTTGTGCTATCAGTCCAAAACGGATCGGAAGCCATCTACTGATGTTTATCTAAAGCTCTGGTTTCGCAAGCGCTTTTGTTGTATCGTGTGTTCCATGAAGCCGACCGATACGACAACACGCTACAGCGGCAGATCATTCGCCGCTCAGGACATTGAGCGAATTCGCCATCTGATCCGAGACCACCCGCAGGCGAATCGCCAACGTCTTTCTTATCTGGTGTGCGAGGCCTTTGACTGGCGCAAACCCAATGGAGGTTTGAAAGACATGAGCTGCCGGGTGGCGCTGCTGCGCATGCACCGCCAAGGGCTGATCGCGTTGCCGCCCCCGA
>JAAEPA010000093.1 GCA_024222475.1 Gammaproteobacteria bacterium
GCCATCACTGTAACTCCAACTCTAGCCAATCCAACTTCGTGTTTCTTTCCCGGTGATAAACCCTGACTGAATTTGAGCCGGTCTGAAGCGTTAGCTCCACCGTATCTCCGCCATCGTTTCGATCACGCACGTAGTCAGTTTGCCACGCGCCGTCTGCTGTGGGTAAATCCCACAAGTACCCATCGCCTGGCGACCCATTGACGGTGACGTAAAAGGAGTTCTCGTCCCCGTTGTCGGCTCTAATGCCGGCTCTGATCCGGTAAGTGCCCGCCTCGCTCACGTCGAAGCAGAAATCGGCATGGTGATTGGAGCCTGTGCCGGCGCTGACATCCGCATCCACTTCAATGGCCTCATTCCCGCCGGCATCCCCGTCGCCAAAGCGTTCAAATGCGCCGTTCAAGTTGCCATCCTCCGCCTCTTGAAGTAAAGCGCCGGGGGTAGCACAATAGTCAGCCGGAGGGGGACCGCCAGGGCAGCGGTCACAAGCTGCTGTGCTACAGTCGGTGAAACCATCGTAACAGCAGCCCAGTCGAATATCCGAGATAACGGTTCTTGACCCGACAGTCGTAAAATCCAAACAATACGCGCCCCAATCGTGGGTGTCGGTCGGGCCATCATACGCAAACACCTGGTATTGGTCCGTAACGGTTTCGTCGGCCCAGTAAAACGGCGTGCTTGGCAAGTTAAGCCGATCATAGAGCGATAAACCGGGCGTGATAGGGACCGCGTTTGTCAGCACCAGGCCATAATCATCGGCTAACATCTGGAAATATTCATCCATACCGTCCCAGCTACTGTACCCGGAATCTAAATCTATGATGCCGTCGGGGGTCAGGGACTCCAGGTCATCATCGAAGGCAGCGGCCA
>JAAEPA010000094.1 GCA_024222475.1 Gammaproteobacteria bacterium
TAAGGCGAATATTGGGCATATTTAACGAATTTAATTGGGAAATCTGGCCAAAATGGCTTTTCCGCAGTAGGTTCTCTATTCTCGGACAGCCTCCTAGGCCATTGAAGGATACCCTCTGTGCCAATAGTTACTTATGATGAGTGCGTATATTTTCGGGTTATTGACTGATATTTTAGCTGCTGGGGACTTGAATTCCTCTTTTTAACCCACATACTAGGTGTACCTCTAGTATTTCAGGTTAATATCTGGGTATACTGTGGGGCGATTGCATTTCATCTTGGTCTTCTCAGAAGCATCCTTGTGGTTTTCTGCTGTAAATTGCCTTGCATGATGTGTGTCAACATATAGAAGTTTTCTGTTTAAACAGTGGTCGAAGCGAAAAGAGCCTGAAAAAATAGCGCAGTTTTTCGATACTTTAATGCCAACCATTCCTGGTTGGCTCTCGTTGAGCAGCCAGTGGCTATCTAAATTCGCTTTCGGCGAATCTGTGGAGCCAATGGGCTTAGCGATTTAACGAGAAGCATCAGGAATACGGGCTGATTTCCGGGTTTTGCGATCGGCCATTTATCGACTGGATTACTTCTTATTTTTAATATTTTTATGAAGGTGATTTTAGATGGCGTCAGGAACTGTTAAGTGGTTTAACGAATCCAAGGGTTTTGGTTTTATCTCCCCCTCCGATGGTGGTGAGGACGTATTTGTGCATTTTTCTGCAATTGTCAGCGATGGTTTTCGCACATTGACCGAAGGTCAATCTGTTAATTTCGAGGTGAAATCAGGTCCCAAGGGGCTTCAGGCCGATCAAGTTAGACCTGCTGGATAGTCTCTATTTTTCCGAAGATTGAACGAAAAGCCCCGCATACTTAGGCGGGGTTTTTTCGTCTACAATACCTACAGGCTCCTTGTTAAGGATTCAGCCTAAAAATTATGTCATCAATAAGTGATCAGCCATCGATTGTAAAAGAGTACAAAGTGGTGTGTGTGGAAAAAACGAATCCACCCGAGGGCGTCGAAAACGGCACCTGGTACCGCTATGTCATCGAGTGTGGAAATTCTACTATCGTGGGGAATAGACGTGGCACCCTGCAGCAAGTGACCAGTCATGCCGACGACTTTGTGGAAGGTCTCAATACTCGCCCCCGTATCCCCGGACGTTCGATGTGGGCGCCTCGCCAGAAGAAGAAGTAATTACTTCGCTTATACCAAACCTGCTAACTAGATCAGGGATCAACCCTTTGATCCGCGCGCGCTAAGGAACTCGAACAGGAATCTGGCGGTATGTGACCTTTTCTTGCTGCGAATTAAATCCTGAATTGTGCCCTGAGCAACAATACCCCCTCCAGACTCACCGCCTTCGGGACCCAGGTCGATGATCCAATCGGCTTCGGCAATAATATCCAGATTATGTTCGATAATGATTACCGTGTTACCCGCGGACACCAATCGGTGTAAGACTCGAATCAGTTTTTCGACATCAGCCATGTGTAGACCGATGGTGGGTTCGTCCAGCACATAAAGGGTCATTGCGGTATTTTTCCTAGCGAGCCCTTTTCTCATCGCCTGAGCCACGGGAGTATTCCGGGGTTTGGTTTTTACCAGCTCCGCGACCAACTTGATGCGCTGCGCCTCTCCCCCACTCAAGGTCGGGCTTTGCTGGCCAAGACTTAGATAACCCAATCCAACGTCTTGTAACAGCTGCAAGGGGTGATGGATCCTGGGTTGAGCAGCAAAAAAACTTACGGCCTCGTCCACGCTCATTGCCAGAACCTCAGCGATGTGCTTGTCCTTGAATCGTGCATGAAACGTCTCTTCGTTGAATCTTGAGCCATCACAGGCTTCGCAGGCTACTTGGACATCGGGCAGAAAACTCATCTCGATTCGTTTGGTTCCCTTGCCTTTACAGGTCTCGCAGCGTCCGCCGGCGATGTTGAAGGAAAACCGGCCAGGTCCAAAACCTCGGATATGGGCCTCAGGGGTTTGCGCGAACAGCTGACGAATATTGACCCAAAGGCCGATATAGGTCGCCGGGCAGGAGCGGGGTGTCTTGCCGATGGGGGTCTGGTCCACTTCCAGTATACGGTGTATAGCCTCCCAGCCCTTGATCTCCCGGCAGCCACGCAATAAGGCAGTAGTGCGTCGTCTGCCTCGCGCACGTTTTTTTGATAGCAGCCGCTTCAAATTTTCATGTATCACCTCTCGGACCAGGGTGCTTTTACCGCTGCCGCTCACACCAGTCACACAAACGAGTTTTCCCAGGGGGATGGTGAGGCTGAGTGACTTCAGGTTATGAAGGTCAGCCGCCACGATCTCCAGTTGCGGGATTTCGGTCCCGGCGGTGAGCGGTCTATCGTTATTTTCGACTAAAGGATGGCGTAAGGGGCGAGATAGATAGCGGCCGGTTTGGGATTCTCGGTTGTGCATCAATGCTCGTAACGAACCTTGGGCGACGACCCTCCCACCATTGGTTCCCGCCCCGGGTCCTAGATCCACCACATACTCGGCCTGTCGGATGGTCTCTTCATCGTGTTCGACCACGACTACGGTGTTGCCTTTGCGTTCTAGGCCCTTCAGTGTATTGAGCAGCATCCGGTTGTCCCTGGGGTGCAGTCCAATGGTGGGTTCGTCCAGGATGTAGCATACCCCACGCAGGTTGGAGCCGAGCTGGGCTGCCAGCCGGATGCGCTGGGCTTCGCCTCCGCTCAGGGTCGGAGCGCTGCGGTCCAGGGTAAGATAGGATAGGCCGACCCCCTTGAGAAAACTCAGTCGTGAACAAAGTTCCTGCTGGATATCGCGGGCGATCTTGGTCTCGCGGCCTCGCAGTTTCAATCCGTGGAAGAATTCCATGGTGACCTCTACGGAGGATTGGGTATACGCGGTTATTGATTTGTCCCGAAACCTTACTGCTAGGGCCTCGGGACACAGTCGCTGTCCCTGGCAGGCCGGGCAGGGATCATCGCTTGTAGCTGAGTTTCTTGTCCACTGGCGTTCTTCGCCGCTTTGCTGCTCATCGAAGTCCGGGATCTTCAGCCCTGTACCATAACAATGTTCGCACCAGCCTAGTCTGGAATTGAAAGAAAACAGCCGTGGATCGAGTTCTCCGAAACTGCGTCCGCAACCGGGACAGGCCCTGCGGGTGGAAAAAATGATCTCCTGAATTCGGGAACGTTTATCTCGTAACCCTTCATTTCCCCCGTCATTATGAACCCTCACCCTCACCCTCTCCCGGAGGGAGAGGGAATTTGAGGAGGGCGACTGAACACTTACTTTCTCCCTGCTCACCATCAATAGTTTTACCATACCTTTGCCTAGATCCAGGGCACGATCAATGAGTCGGCGTAGTTCGGTTTCGGCCTTGAGAGTGACCCGCAACTCTCCGATGGGCAACTCGATATCGTGTTCCTTGAACCGGTCCAGCCGTGGCCAGGATTGAGTGGAGACCAATACACCATCGACCCGCAGCTGAGAAAAGCCCTTTTTTGCAGCCCATTTAGCCAGGTCGGTGTAATAGCCCTTTCTCGCTACCACCAGCGGGGCGTACAGGCCAATATCGCGATTGCGGAAATCCCTTAGTATCCTTGCCTGGATCGCCTCCGGCGTTTGCGGCTGGATGGGAATGTTACAACAGTCCGGACAGTATTGAATACCCAGTTTGACGAACAGCAGTCGTAGAAAGGGGTAGATCTCCGTCATCGTGGCCACGGTACTCTTGTGTCCACCGCGGCTGCTGCGTTGCTCGATGGCCACCGTGGGCGGAATGCCATAGATGGCGTCGACGTCGGGACGGGTGGCGGGCTGCACCAGTTGGCGGGCATAGGCGTTCAGCGACTCCAGATAACGGCGCTGTCCCTCGGCAAACAGGATGTCGAAGGCCACGGTACTCTTGCCGCTGCCACTGACCCCGGTAATGACCGTAAAGCGGTCGCGGGGGATGCGGATGTCTATTCCCTTGAGATTATGTTCGCGGGCGTTGTGGATGCGAATATCGTTCTTGGGGGTGGTTGTTTTGCCGGGTCGTTCCGCGAGCGTATCGTAAGAACTAAAGAGAGCCTTTGTACCGACGGCATTCAATGTCCCCAGAAAGTCGCTGAGTGCAGCGCCGGTATGGCTGTTTCGGCACTGTAGGAGTTCCTGAAGCGGACCCGCGCAGATAATCTCGCCTCCGGCCTCGCCGCCTTCCGGGCCCAGGTCGATGATCCAGTCCGCGGAGCGAATGACATCCAGATTATGTTCGATCACCACCAGGGAATGGCCTTTCTCGACTAATTCTCTGAAAGCCCGAAGTAGCTTGGCAATATCGTCGAAGTGTAGTCCCGTGGTAGGTTCGTCAAACAGAAACAGAGTACCGTCAGTTTTGCCTTGACGGCCGTGGGCCTTGGCGAGATGTCCAGCCAGTTTCAGGCGCTGGGCCTCGCCGCCGCTCAGGGTGGGCACGGGTTGACCCAGGGTCATGTAGCTCAGGCCCACCGCCTCCAGGGGTTGGAGTCGGCGCAGCACATCCGGATAAGCCGCGAAAAACTTGAGCGCCTCGCTGACGGTCATGTCCAATACGTCGGCGATGGATCTTGGGCGTTGCTCGCTCTGTGTGACGGTCCCTTGGGTGTTTTCTCCCGCGGGCAGCAGTTTTACCTCCAGAACTTCAGCCCGATATCGTCGGCCATCGCAGTCCGCACAACGCAGATATACGTCGCTCAAAAACTGCATTTCCACGTGTTCGAAACCGTTGCCGCCGCAGCTCGGGCAGCGTCCATTCCCAGAGTTAAAGCTGAAGGTCCCTGCAGTATAGTTTCGCTCGTGCGCCAGGGGTTCGGCCGCGAAGGCCTTACGTATTCCATCCAGGGCGCCCATATAGCTGGCCGGTGTAGAGCGGGTGGTTTTACCTATCGGCGATTGATTTACCAGCACTACCTCTTGAATATGCTGATGTCCATGCAAGGCGCGGTGGCGCCCGGGCGGATCCTTGGGTTTGGCCTTTAGTTTACTCAGGGCGTTGTAGCAGATGCCCTGCACCAGGGTGGATTTTCCCGAGCCGCTGACGCCGGTGACACAGACCAGGCGTTGCAGCGGGATGCGCACATCGATGTTCTTGAGGTTATTTTCCGCGGCGCCAAGGATCACCAGTTGGGCGGTCGATGGGGGCGGGGGGCGGTTAGGCGTTTTGGGATCGGGCAAGGCGGTTTTTCTGCCATTGAGATAGTCTGCCGTCAGTGAGCGTCTGGAGCGTAGCAGGGCCTTGGCCGTTCCATAGAAGACGATTTCACCACCTCGCTCTCCTGGGCCGGGCCCAAGATCCAGGATGCGGTCGGCGGCGAGGATCAGTTGCGGGTCGTGTTCTACGACGACCAATGAATTACCGGCATTGCGCAAGCGGTGCAATACCGTAATCAGGCGCTGGATGTCGCGAGGGTGCAGTCCGATGCTGGGCTCATCGAGCACGAACAGGGTATTGACCAGGGAGGTGCCCAGGGCTGTGGTGAGATTGATCCGCTGGACCTCGCCACCACTCAGGGTGCGAGATTGGCGATCCAGGGTAAGATATCCAAGCCCTACGTCGCGTAGATATTGCAGGCGCGTTCGGATCTCTCCTACCAGCAGTTTGGTAATTTTGTCCAGCGGGGCAGGCAGCTGCAACTGTTCGAAGAATTTCAGGCCGCGCTCGATGGGCAGACACATGACATCATGCAACGTCAGGCCGGCCAGGGTCGCATGGCGCGCTTCGTCCAGCGTTGATAAGGCCGGTCTGAAACGTTTTTCCACGGGCAGTACTCGATCGGCATCGGCGTGGTCTCCAAGCCGCCACAGCAGGGCATCGGGTTTGAGCCGGGCCCCGAGACAATCCGGACATCGCCGGTAGGCCCGATATTTCGACAACAGAACCCGGATATGCATCTTGTAGCTCTTGGTCTCCAGCCAGTCGAAAAACCGCTGTATCCCGTACCACTTACCCTCTTTTGAATCGCCTTCGCCCTCCAGTACCCAACGTCTTTGGCTTGGCTCGAGTTGATTCCATGGCCGCTCGGTGGGAATCCCCCGGCGGTGGGCGAAACGCATCAGGTCCGACTGGCATTCCAGATAGCTCTTCGATTGCCAGGGTTTCACCGCGCCTTCGGTCAGGGTCTTGGCGGGGTCGGGGATCACCCGCTCATAGTCGATTCCCTGGGTGCGGCCAAAACCGCGGCAAGTCTTGCAGGCGCCGATGGGTGAGTTGAAGGAGAATAGATTCGGTACCGGATCGCGGTAGTGGATATTGCAGTCAGGGCAGTGCAGGTCTGTGGAAAATAGCCACCGTGCCTGAGTGACTTTTCGAGTTTCTAGAGGATAGACGTTGATGTGACCACGGCCATGTTTGAGGGCCGCTTCCAGGGCCTCGCTGATCCTGGCGCTGTTGTCGGCGCTGATCCGGACTCGATCTTGGATAACTTCCAGGGAAGTTTTCCCTTCATGGTGAAAGCGGCTATAACCTTGCTTGAGAAGTTCTGCCCTGATCTCCTGCGTAGTGAAGTTTTCGGGCGCCGCCACCGTGAAGGTGATTAGTATGACGAGACCGGGGTGCCGCTTCCCCTTCTCAATGAGCTGTTTGAGGATGCTCGGTGCTGCGTCGCGCTGTACCGGTTGGCCGCAGCCGCGGCAGGAGAGCTTGGCTGAGCGGGCGAACAGGAGTTTGATGTGGTCGTTCAATTCCGTCATGGTACCGACGGTGGAACGCGAGGTGCGCACCGGATTGGTCTGATCGATCGCGATGGCGGGCGGAATCCCATCGATATATTTGGCTTGGGGTTTGTCCATACGCTCCAGAAACTGACGGGCGTAGGGCGAAAAGGTTTCCACGTAACGGCGTTGGCCTTCGGAATACAGGGTATCGAAGGCTAACGAGGACTTGCCCGAGCCGCTTACCCCGGTGATGACGATGAGTTCGCCCAGGGGCAGTTGCAGATCGATATTTTTCAGGTTGTTTTGGCTAGCCCCCTTGATGGTTATTCGTTCTTTGGGCATGGGAGGGATTTGAATTTATGCCGGGTAGTGCTGAATTCCTGAGATATACAGAAATCAGAAATGGCTGTGTTGGTAGAGCATCAGTCCCAATACCCAACGTCCCTGTTGGGTTGGTGTGGCTTGGTTCTTGAAATGGTGTAGGTTATATTTACGACTGGTCGTGGTTCAGGTCAGCGCATCCCAGCGGGTCCAGAACTTCATAGGACCGAAGTCCGGTGGTGTCATTTTTTGGAAAGACATGCTCTTTGGATTATTGCACCATCCTAGGCTTTGGGTGGTGATGGTCTTTCCATCCTCTGATACCTTGCGAACTCCTCCCCAATAACGGCAGGTGGCGCACTGGCCTTCGCTGGCGCTGTCTACGGTAAAACCGTCCTCGGCATGGGCATTGAGCATCAAGCTGCCCAGCAGCCCACCAATGGCAAGCTGCCCTGAGCGGCGCATAAAGTGACGGCGATCAATTTTATCAGACATGGTTCTAACTCCCCTTTATTTTTCGGGTTTAAAAAATGGTATTCGTGAATCAATCTTAGGATAATTGAAGCGTTTTCTCACTGTGGTAAATTGTCGCAGCTATGTCATGATTTACATCAGACCCTGATAACAGTGCTCCGTATCATGCCACTTGTGAGTCGCTGGTAACAAGTCGCAATAGTTCGACAATACTTTAGCACTTAAGGGGTAGCAACGTTATTCGTCAGAGCGGTGTTGATCCTTTGATTATCGAGGAATTAGACAATGTTGATAATGCGATGGGTAGAGTCTCATTGAAAGAACGTATTGCGATCATCGGTGGCACCGGGCTCAATGTCTTCGATGAGTTAGAAAAACGCCGTGAAGAACAGGTATCCACCCCTTTTGGCGCCCCTTCGGCACCTTTGATCTACGGTGAGCTAGGTGACCGGCCGGTGGTCTTTCTTGCCCGTCACGGAGCGGGACATGCCATCGCGCCGCATCGAATCAACTATCGCGCCAATCTTTGGGCACTGAAACAGTGTGGAGCCCAGTATATCATTGCCGTCGCCGCGGTTGGCGGGATCCATAAGGAGATGATTCCCGAGAGATTATCCATTCCCAATCAGATTATTGATTACACCTGCTCAAGGAAGAATACTTACTTCGATAAGGATTTAAGCGAGGTTACCCACATCGATTTTACCTATCCTTATTGTGAAACTTTGAGAATGAAACTCATTCTGGCATCTCGTGCCGGCCATTTAAAGGCCTATGAAAATGGTACCTACGGAGCGACCGAGGGTCCCCGGCTGGAGACCGCCGCGGAAATCGTTCGCTTGGAACGAGATGGTTGTGACATGGTGGGGATGACGGGGATGCCTGAGGCCGCTTTGGCTAGGGAACTCGGACTTTGTTACGCTGCATGCGCGGTCTGCGCCAATTTCGCCGCTGGAAGGGGGGAGGGGGTGCTGTCGATGAATGAGATCCAAGATACCATTGCTCGGGCAATGGTGAAGGTGCGAATATTAATTAAAGAGGTGGTGACGCTAATTTAACCTGGATATTTCATACATTACACACGTCCTCATGTGATCCTTGTTTTTACGGGAAATTTTTCTTGGTCGGCTGTAATCGTGGATACGCCACTCCCCCGAAAAACCCCTTGTGAAAACAAATCCCTACACGATTATCTCGTAAATATCATGAAATATCCGGGTTAAACTCGTCTAGCGCTAATCTAAATAAGCTCTTCTCAAGATTCCCAAGACAGGTGCAAAGGAGAATAAGATTCTTCGCTCCTATATTATACCTCTATAGAATATACTTAACTCCTCAAATCAGAGGAGCAGAAAATGCAAATCGAGGAATGGCAGCGAGTCTGTCATAGGCTCGAGCAGGCGCGAGACCGATATGCCGACTTGTATGATTTTGCCCCGGTGGCCTATTTTATCTTGGTCAAAGACGGGTCGATCAGGGAGGCGAATATCATGGCCGCCCGCCGGCTTGGTGTGAAAGAAGGTTCCTTAAAAAATAGATTTTTATCGGATTTCATTGCCGCATATGATCAGGAGGCCTTCTGGCAATTTTGTCGGCAGGTATGTGGCAGTCGAGTTCAGCAGGGTTGTGAACTCGACATGATCAGAGAGGATGGATGTTCGTTTAGAGCCCAGCTCGAAGGAGTGGGTGTTCGGGAGGGTAACGATTGGATCGATGCGCAGCGGGTTGTTGTCACTGACATCACTGAGCGCAAGCACCTTGAAGACTCCCGAGACAAGTTTTTCTCGATCGCCAGCCATGAAATCCGAACGCCGTTGACCAACATTACGCTATCACTTGAATTGCTGGCTCGTGGGGAGGCCGGGACCATTCCCCCACAAGCCAGGGATATGATCGATATTGCGCGACACGGTGCGAGACGGTTGACGCGCCTGGTCAATGAGATCCTTGTAGTCCAGCGTCTCAATGCTGGAAAAATCGTAATGTATAAGAAACCCTTGGAGCTCTTGCCGTTAGTGGAGGAGGCCATACAGGCCAATACTGCCTATGCAAGCCAGTTCAATGTTCGTTACCTATTAAAGCCCACGGATTTCGACATCAAGGTCAAGGCAGACAGTGACCGTTTAATTCAGGTTCTCAATAACCTGCTTTCAAATGCGAGTAAATATTCGCCGGCAAATGACGATGTGGATATCTCGGTCTCGCGCCGTGATGCCGGGGTGCGGGTCAGTATAAGCGACCATGGGCCCGGCATCCCTGAACATTTCCGCGACCAGGTATTTGATGCATTTGCCCATGCCAAGCCCTCTTTGAAGGATGATAGACATAAGGAAAGTTCCGGTTTGGGACTGGTCATCGCCAAGGCAATCATAGAAAGGCTCGGTGGTAGGATTGGTTTTAACAGCATTCCACATGTTGTTACGACCTTCTATTTCGATCTGCCGGAGTGGCAAGATCGATGAACAGTGAGTTACCGGCAAGGGAGTATCCATGATGATTTTAAGGACATCGGATCATTGGGCAATGACATAAATCATGAAGATACTGATTGTCGAAGATGAGCCGGATACATTACGGTTGCTAAAGGTTTATTTCAGGGCTAAGAAATATCAAGTGTTTGATGCTCCAGATGGTGTTGAGGCGCTGGAGCAGTTTTCTAAGGTCTCGCCACAGCTGGTACTATTGGACATTATGATGCCGGGGCTCAGCGGTTGGCGTGTATTGGAGGCTATCCGGGTCCAGAGCGAGGTGCCGGTGCTGTTACTTACGGCATTGGATAGCCCGAGTGATGCGGTGAAAGGACTGGAAATGGGGGCCGATGACTATCTGCGTAAACCTTTCCAGCTTGACGAGCTCGAGGCTCGGATGAATGCCATCATTCGTCGAGCTCGGTTAATAGAAGAAGATAATACAGTACAGGTGGGCCCATGTTGCATGGATGACAGAACCAAACGCGTGACCATCCATGGTAAGGAGGTGGCATTGTCCCCCAAGGAGTACGAATTATTAAAATTGCTGGTAAGCGACCCTGGGCGGGTATTCCCTAATGAGCAGATCATTGGCCGCTTGTGGCCGGATTCCCTCCGCGCTGATCATAATGACGTCAAACAGTATATTCATCTGCTACGTAATAAGATCGAACCCAATCCTTCAAACCCGTGTTGGATACGAACCGTAAAGGGATTTGGCTACAAGCTAGAGGTGCAGAGTTAGACAATGGATATAAGTAGCTAATTATAATGACATTTATCTTTCAAAATTATTGCTATAAGATGAATTTATAGACTTTAACCTTTTTTTTACGGAATTTTAATATTTTTTAAACCCCCCGTCATAGCATTTTCGTTCCTCGAGCACTACTCTCTGTAGTTAAGCCTGATCACCCTTGCTGCCACGGCTTGTTTGATTTAATTGTGGTGGTGTATTTAGGCGCGAGGTGTGTATTGCGTTCGTTTGTTAGTTTAGTGGTAAAAATCATCAAAGATATGACCACGGTTCCGAACGGATATACGTATAGAAAAATTTGAGTAAAGGAGCAGTAATCATGGCCTCGCGGTCTTCTGTTTATACTGATTCTCTGGAAGCAAATCACCGTCTCAAGTGGGTTCTTGCCATTGCCGCGATCCTATTGCTGGGCAATGTCGTTGCGGTGGTCTATTGGTAAAAGAAGCAACAACAGGATTCACCCCTGAGCAATGTTGTGATAAAAGCCAAAGGAACTGGTGGAAACAGTGGGTTTCTGCGCAGAGGTATTCATATGCTGTATCAAAAAGTGACATATTCAAACCATGACATGGTGGGCAGGGCGTATTACGAGTGGCGCGAGGCGGCCAACGCCTGGACGAATTTTTACGGTTTGCTAAAACAAGATGCGGGACAGGCAACGTTCGGACAAAGGAAAAGGCTTCGCGCATTGGAAAAACAGTTGAATGAGGCCTCCGACAAGTATCTTCAAGTCAGGTCGATGAACGAACATAAGCGTGTCAGCTTGGCGTAAGCCACCACCCATGGGAAAGTAACTACATGATGCCGCGGATGCTGATGAGCAAACCCGACAAAACGACAACCGACATTCATCGCTGGTCTAAGCTTCAGAACAGGTCTTTATTTCAACTCGAACCTCTTGGGTGCCGTGAGATGCTCGTTGAGCGCCCATTTGCCCTCTTCCCTTGGCTAAACCCCCTCTATTAGGAATGCTACCTACACACTTCCCTATCTGACTTGCCTTATCGTCCGTCTTCGGCGTTACGCCAACAGTGACATAGCGAGGCTATGCGCCTGTTGCCGCGCCTTGAATACGAACGATCATGCGGCGCTAGTTAGGGAAGTTATTTAATTCGCATTCCTTATTGAACCCCGGTCAATGGGGTGATTTGTACTAAAATGCCTAGCAGTGGATGATCGAGATAGTGCAGTTCGTTACTGCGCATTCGCCGGTGATCGCGTACCCTATAGTCCACTAGTGAAATCGTAGGTTCAAGCTCTTGCTCCTCTTGCTCCTCTTGCTCCTCTTGCTCCTCTTGCTCCTCTTGCTCCTCTTGCTCCTCTTGCTCTTCGCTGAGCAGGGTCGGGTGTCGAAAAATGATATCGGTGTAGATATGTAGATAACGTTCCAGCGTGATCTTTACATTACCGTCAAATTGATTAAGCGGCCGGGTCGCGGCCAGTGGTGTTTCGGTAGTTCCCCTGTCGGGGTTCGCCGGAATGTAGGTTTGCGGCATTCTTTCCGGGAATTCTATCCCCAGGTCTGCGCCTCCATAAATGTGTATCGGGCCGGCGGTATTGCGGTTGTACCCGGGTTGGCGCCAAACCAGGTGTTGCAGTACCTTGAAACGGGGAGATCTTTCCAAGCGGTAGCCGATGTCACTTAGATCCATTTCAGTGCTGGACAATTCAAGGTAATGCGATTGTTCGGGATCGCTGGATAACTCTACAGCGTCTTCGATGTTCGGCCATAGTTCCTCAGAGGAACCGTGTTCGGACGGATTGTGCGGCGAGTTTGAGGGAGTAAACAGGATTAATTCGATTTTGTATTGTTTTGTTTCTTCGCTGTGGGCAATGGTCAGCGCGATAAACGATATGCAGGCGAGCAAAATAATCCTATGCATTATTGTACCCTTAAGGATAGGTTTTCAGGATCCAAGTGCCATTCTTCTTGGGCATAAACTATGCAGCCTGTTTCAAGGCTAGTTTATCGACCAAACCCAAAACAGTATCTATACGTCGTTCTATATTTTCCATATTAAGAGTGAAACGCAGCTGACTTTCACCGTCGAATTTATAGATCCGGGCTTGGGTTTGAACGAGTTGTATGAGTTTCCCGGTGTCTATCCTCGGCTGATTATCGAACACCAGCCGTCCGGAGTGACTACTTACTTCTACCTTGACGATGCCCAGTGGCGTGACCAGAAGTTTTAAGCGAGCGGTTTCGAATAGGTTGCGTGCATGGTCGGGTAGCAGGCCGAAGCGGTCAATCATCTCTACCTGCAATTCGCGCAATGCTTCTATATCTTCAGCATTGGCGATACGTTTGTACAGTATGAGTCGCATGTGTACGTCAGGAACATAGTCGTTCGGGATCAATGCCGGGACGCCGATATCGACCTCGGTCCCTTGGGTCAATGGACTTTCAAGGTCGGGTATTTCACCCGCTCTCAGGGCCTTGACCGCCCGTTCCAGCAGCTCATTGTATAAGGTAAAGCCGATTTCTTGAATCTGGCCACTTTGTTCGTCCCCCAGCAGCTCTCCTGCACCACGAATTTCCAAGTCATGAGTCGCCAGGGTAAAGCCCATGCCGAGGTCCTCTAGGGATTCGATCGCCTCCAGGCGTTTTACGGCATCTGCCGTCATGGCGCCTTTTGGTGGGGTGATGAGATAGGCGTAGGCGCGATGATGCGATCTGCCGACCCGTCCTCTGATCTGATGCAGTTGCGACAAACCCAATTTGTCGGCGCGATTGATGATGATGGTATTGGCGGTGGGAATATCGATGCCGCTTTCAATGATGGTGGTACAGACCAGGACATTGAATCTTTGATGATAAAAGTCGAGCATGACCTGTTCGAGCTCTCTCTCTCTCATCTGGCCATGGGCAAATTGCACCTCGGCCTCCGGCAGCAGTTTGCGTAGCTGCTGGGTTGTCTTTTCGATGGTCGCCACCTTATTGTGCAGGAAATAGACTTGACCGCCACGTTTGATTTCTCGGTAAATCGCTTCAGCGATCAGGCCATTAGTCCATTGACTGACGAATGTCTTGATGGTGTGGCGATGGGCGGGTGGCGTGGCGATGATAGAAAGATCACGCAGTCCGTGGAGGGACATATTCAAGGTTCTAGGGATCGGCGTCGCGGTGAGGGTGAGGATATTCAGTTCGGTGCGCAAATCCTTGAGACGTTCTTTGTGGCGGACTCCGAAACGGTGTTCCTCATCGATGACTGCCAGCCCCAGGTCTTTGAATTTTATCGTGGGTTGCAATAGCTTATGGGTTCCGATCACGATGTCGACCAGACCTTCCGCCAGGCCGCGTAAAATGGTTGTTTGCTGTTTCTGGCTGCGGAATCGAGATAACGATTCGATGCGCACGGGCCAATCAGCAAAGCGGTCACGAAAGTTCTGGTAATGTTGTTCGGTGAGCAGGGTGGTAGGGACCAGGATCGCTACTTGTCTGCCACTTTGAACCGCCACGAAGGTGGCGCGCATGGCGACCTCGGTTTTGCCGAAACCGACATCACCGCAGATGACCCTGTCCATGGGTTGCTTGGCGGCCATGTCATGGAGCACGTCATCTATGGCCCGTTGCTGATCCGCGGTTTCTTCGAATGGAAAGGCGGCGGCAAAGGCTGAATATTCGTCATCCTTGATGCTGAAGGACAAGCCCGGTTTTGCCGCGCGGCGGGCGTGGATATGGAGCAACTCAGCGGCGATGTCGCGCACTCTAGCGGCTGCTTTTCGTTTGATTCTCTGCCATTGATCATTGCCTAGTTTATGCAGCGGGGCGTTTTCCGGGCCGGCGCCGGTATAACGGCTGATCAATTGCAGCGAGGAAACGGGCACGTAGAGTTTGTCGCCCCCGGAATACTCCAAAGTCAAGAATTCCGCCTCAACTGAGCCGACTGCAAGGTTCGTCAAACCCAGATATCGCCCGACGCCGTGCTCTTCGTGGACTACGGGTGAATGCAGCTGGAGATCGGTCAGGTTACGTATGACCGCCTCGGCGTTCCGATGCGACTCCTTGTTCCGCCGAGATTGTCTAGTGCGTTCTCCAAACAGTTGGTTTTCGGTGATGATCAAGACATTCGGGTTCTCGATCTGTAGTCCCTGGGAAAGTGGCGCTATGGTAATGGCGAGCTGAGCATCGGAGTGGAGAAAATCCTGCCAATCCTTCACCGTTCTTGGATGGAGTCTAAAACCATGCAGGGTGTCGAGAAGGTATTCGCGCCGACCCGCTGACTCCGCGGTGAACAGTACTCGCGAGTGGTGCTGATCGAGAAATTCAGTGAGTGCCTGTGCCGGTTTTGAAGTCCGGGGTTTGATAATCAATTTGGGTGCTGTACAAGTGCCATAATTGATCTCGTTGCCGGCATTGGCCGATTCGATTTCAAAGTTTTGAATCCGAATCGATTGCAGCTCATTAATATGTTTTTTGATCTGCTCGGGCTTCAGATAAAGACGTTCGGGTGACAGTAAAGGCCGTTCGATATCATGGCGTCTCTGCTCGTAGCGCTCACCGATATCTTGATAAAATACGCTGGCAGCGTCCTCTAGTTCTTCGCTGTAGATACAGAGCGTATTTGGCGGCAGATAATCGAATAAGGTCTGCGTATGATCGAAGAACAGGGGTAGGTAATACTCTATGCCGCCGGAGAATTGCCGGTTACTGATTTGCCGATAGATCATGCTGGCATTTGGGTTTCCAGCAAAGGCGATACGGTAATTGTGCCGGAATCGTTTGATCGCCTCGTCGTTGATGGGAAATTCTCTGGCGGGTAGCAGACGAATGTGATCGACCTTGGTTATCGAAGTCTGTTTTTCCGGATCGAATACCCGGATCGATTCAATTTCGTCATCAAACAGGTCAATTCGAAAGGGTTGCCGACTACCCATGGGAAAGACGTCAATCAGGGATCCTCTAATAGCGAATTCCCCATGGGCCATGACCTGGGATACCTTTGAGTAGCCGGAACTGACCAGTCGATTACGCATCTGCTGGCGGTCCAGGTTCTGGCCCTTATTCAGTATCAGGCTATGTTGTTCGAGATGGCTGGGTGGTGGCAGACGTTGCATCAGCGTAGTAATAGGTACGATCAGCACGCCACGGTTCTGTCTGCTCAGCTGGTACAGCGTTTCCAGGCGTTGTGAAATGATGTCCTCGTGAGGTGAGAATACATCGTAGGGAAGGGTTTCCCAATCCGGGAAGGTCACTATGGTGTGGTCTTCCGCGGCAGTGAAAAAAAGGAGTTCTTGCTCCAATTGGCTGGCCGTCAGGGCATCAGGGGTAATCAACAGGACCAGTCCATTGTGGGCCTGCTGGGCGGTAGCTATGACAAGACCGCGACTGCTGCCATAGAGATGACCCCAGGCGATATGAGGAGTATCAGGCGTAGGTAGGACAGGGTCCAGTACGCTGCAAGGTGGGTTGTGGGCGGTGGTAAGCATAGGTGCTGTGATTCGCAAGTCGTTGACCGGCGCCTATTGTCCCATAAGCGGTTTGGGTGATGCACTATGCCAGATGTGGTGGACCCCAGGGATGGGGAACTCGCGTTTTATCTTCCCCCTTGGAGATCAGGTCATGCTCAGTTTCTTTTGTTTTGCTGACGCACTACGGTGTGCAATACATAGTCGCCTTCAAAATAAACGGTATAGTTCGTGTATTCCCAACCGGTAATCGGAGGATTACCTACTGCGGAGTTTTGATTCAAAGGCTCCCCGTATGTAGATCTCACTTGTTTCTTAGTCATGCCGCGTGTCGGGGCATTGCTTATCTGCACGATTTCAGGGGCTTGGTCCGGTAGGTTGAGAATTTCAGCGTATCCGGGCAAGCAAAGGAAATAAACACAACTTAGTCCGAGGGCCATCCAGCGGGAAAAGGGCATATTAAACTCCGAATGCTAAAGAATGTATTTTTCTGGGGGAACCATAGTAGGCAGCTGTTCGTTCTTGCCCGATTCCGTCCCTAAAAGATAGCATTACTAAAGTTAAAACCTGCACTGGATGATCGGTGGCCTGAGTGTAAACCTTTTCCCGACAAAAACGATGTTTTTGGATATGTGATCTATGATGCGTATATTTTGAGATTTCCCGCTTCACCCCGGCCTACCATGCTTGATCCCGTTTCCTATGGTGTAATCAACATCCGTAGTTCGAATCGCATTCGATTACGGGATTATTTCGAACGATTGTCTCCCTTTGTAACGATAGATTCGAAAATCGCCGTCCAATGTGAATATACGTCTAAGACCATGACTTTCCGCGACTGCAACAAGGGAGGCGTCTGCCAAATCCATGGGAATATCCCGATATTTAGCCATCAAAGCTTGAGCCCTCGTTTGCAATGGCTGATCAAGGTCAATAAGCTGTAAATCGCCGCGGTGGACGAGTTTCCAGAGCGCTTCCTGCGCCTTCCAGCCACCTGCGCCGCCTAGTAGGTACATAGCCTCGGTTAGGGCGGGCCAAGTCGTGATCATAGGCGCGGTAAGCTTAGTCAGCGAACCAACACAGGACTCGTGATCCACTTCGCCACTGTCGAGTAGAGCAATCAGCGGACCGGCGTCAACAAGGATCACATACCAGCCTTGCTACGAGAGCGTAGTGTGTCGATGAATGCTTCACCAGTGCGACGTGCCTGCCCACCGTGACTACGAACTACCCCGGTCACATCTGCCAGTCTGGGGGCCAAGCGCCGTCCTAATATGTGTTCGCAACGTTCCTCTAGGGCTTGACGGATGATATTGGACACAGGTTCACCGCTGAGGCGCGCAGCTTCTTCCAAGCGGGCTTCCAGGGCCTCGTCTAATCGAACACTTCTCATGCTCATACCTCCATTATGGTATTACGATGCAAGGAAAAGTGTAGTACGGATCGTAATTCATTACAACGAGTCATCTACACAGATGAGGGTTTTGCGCAGCGAGTATCCCAACGGATCAACCGCGATTTGATACCCAAGAAGCCTGGCCGGAAAAGAAAGGGAAAATAGGTGTTGTGTCTCTGGATTTCATTGTGAGGTCTTAAACAACAGTGTAGTTCCGGCAAGCGTGCGTGACCGGTTGAGCTCAAGCTGATTAAGATGATCCCCCTGGAAAGAGACAACCGAGGGGAATGATGAAATCAGCGCAATCGAGGACCTTGACACTGGAAGAGGTTACAGAGCATTTTGAGCAGTGGCGA